>JARRPN010000580.1:0-1795 GCA_037382875.1 Calditrichaceae bacterium
ATGGCTACTAAGAATAAGATTCACTCGACTTAGTAGTGGCAGTTAGACGATATCTGTAATTTGATCGAACTTGTGTATATGGATAGGTATCAAAAGTTTTGACAAGTCCGATTTTTATAAGATCAATGTATCATAGTTAAGTGATATATTGTCTTCTGGTAAGAAATCACAGGCTTTGAAATCCCCTATTCCCACAGTCTACTCTCGATTTGTATTCCTAAATTCCTGCATCAAGATACTAAAAAGATATCCGAAAAATGATCCTTGCTTAATATTTACAGTTCGAATTTGATATCTGCAAGTTTAATGGATTTCAGATCATGGTATCTGAAATTTGAGAAATTAATTTTCTCATGCTACACTAGTATCACCGGATGCTGGACTGAACTTTGAATAATGAAATGCATTAAAGGAGCACCGTATTGACATCCATCGGATTCCATTTTCAGTCCGGTGAATACATAAATTATAAACCTAATATATCTAACACGTTCTCTTTGGTTTTGTAATCATCAATTTGTATTTCATGTTCTATCCGGTTACCAACAAGGACAAATCTGTAATTTAGCATCTTCGAAGCCTTTTTATCCCAAGATGCATCCCCAAAATATGTCTTCGATTTAAACGGTATAACACCTGAAGCTCTTGACTCCGCTATGTTCATTATTTCTGTTCGTTTATAATGATCAGAAGAAGATGCAAATGCACATCTGCCAAAATCAATATTTGCAGCCTTTAGTTTTAATTTAGCTGTTTCCTCCCAGCCACCAGTAGCTATAGCAACCCTTACATTATCAAGAGTAAATAGGTGCTGTAAAAACTGAGATGCGCCTTCAACTTCCTGTACATCATCGGGGTTAGATGCAACGTATTCAGAAATCAGCTTCGTAAAAACCTGCTTGAATTTTTTGTGAATATTCTTTCTATTGCCAGGAAAACTGTACCTGTAAATAGCTTCATCTAAAATTCCTGCGTCTGTTGCGAAAGTATAATCCTCCCAGTTTGATGATATCTCAACACCTAATACGATTTGTGCTGCTGCCAAGTAGCACGCTTCATCAAATTCAGATGAATTTACAAGAGTACCATCAATGTCAAACATTATTAGATGCAATGAATTCTCCTTTGATCCTTAGGGCGGTTGAGGTAACCGGCTGCGATGAACTAATCGCGAATCCGCATTTGGGAAAAATTAGCACAGACATATTTTCCGTCCTGTTCTTTAATAACTAAAAAGAAATAATTCATGTAGACCGTGCGACTAATTCTGCCACAGCCTTAAATTGCGGGACAATTCCACCAACTAGGGGTTCGTAGATCCTATACTGAGTTGTTTCACCCAATAAATCATCGATCTGTTTTTGAAGTTCCATGCGTTGTTCACTCTGAAGCCAGCTGTTCCAGTCATCTAAACTGTTCCAGGTGCTGATAACCAGGTACTCACCGGGACAGTCCAGACAGCGAAATGTCTTGCCGGTAATGTAACCAGGTTGGATTGCGGCTAGAGATCGGAGCTTTACGATTATTGGAGCCAGCTTGGCAGCCTTTTCCTTGTCTCTAAAAGTACGTTGGATCATAACCGAAATTGCCATAATGCCCTCCTGTTATCATAATTGAGAATATTGTTTATTTATAACGCAATTTTTTCCAAAAAAGTATATTTATTTTTGTTGATGGGGATGAGCTTTTCCTGGTTTGTTCTTTTGATTTTTTATGGATTTTACGATATATGTAATCAGAATTAATCAACCTCAGGTTGCACTTTTGGCTAGATATCTGTACTTTTAATTTTAGA
>JARRPN010000581.1:0-2973 GCA_037382875.1 Calditrichaceae bacterium
CAACCGGCAACCCAATGATAATACTTTTTTGCCTTCTCCACAGCCAGTTGGTAATTATTGAAAGCGCCGAGGTAATCTGAATCACATTCTTTGGGAAGCACAGGACAATACTTATTATGTACTTCATGATAACCGAGTAAATTCATTCTTTTTGAAATGAAATAATCATCCATGCTATTTTACTTTCCATTAGTTACTATCTGTTCACTGAGTATAATTATTAGTACAAATTCCTGAAATAAATCAATAGTGTATTCGCATGCAATTTATCATTTTCTGATTACAGGCATTGTGATTTATGCACATATATTATCCTGGTTTAACAATTATTTATAGTTACCAGGATATTACCTGTTTGATTCTTCATGAAATACCTTGGGAATAATTTTTACCCTCTTTTTGTTAAGGTAATTATCTGCGCAGTAATACCATCTCATAACATACATATGTATAAACGGTTCAGGGAGGAGGCTTATAATTAATTTATAATTATTTGGAGTATTTTGATGTTTTTTATCTAACTCAATTTTATTTAGGGGGTAACATGTCAAGGATGTATAGTTTATATAGCATGAAGCGTATTTTACTTTTTTCATTAATTCTTGTTTTTCAGTTAATTAATCTTTCTTTAGCACAAACATTATTAGATGCAACCACCCATCCCAAATTTATAAATCCACTACCCATACCGACCCAAATTGATGCCACTCAGGGCGGATCATTTGAAATGGAAATGAATCAGACTCAACAATGGCTGGGATTGGTTGATCCGCTCGGTCAACCTTTAATGACGAAGGTATGGGGATATGGCCTGGATGGAGTAGGGGTAACCTATCCGGGACCTACATTTATGGCAAAAAGGGATGTCCAGGTTAATGTTAACTGGCATAACCGATTACCGGCACATTTTTTACCGGTTGATCCCACATTACATATGGCACATCCAGGCACTCTACATACACCGGAAGAAGTGGCTGCCTGGTATGCTGACGGAAATGTACCAACAGTTGCGCATCTGCATGGCGGACATACAGAATCAGCCAGTGATGGTCTTCCGGAGGCCTGGTATACGCAGGGCGGTAATGAAACCGGTGCATACTATGTCAAGCAAAATTATACCTATGATAATAGCCAGGAAGCAGCTACTTTATGGTACCATGATCATGCTCTGGGTATTACACGTCTTAATGTATATGCAGGTCTGGCCGGATTTTATCTATTAGAAGATCAGATTGAACGTGATCTGGTTAAAAATAATGTTTTACCAAAAGGCAAACATGATGTAGAAATAGTCATTCAGGACAGGATGTTCGATGATACGGGACAATTGTTCTTACCTTCAAAAACGGGAGATCCCTGGTTTGGAGATCCGGATGAACCTCTGGAATTACCTTATGATCCCAGTATTGTTGCGGAATTTTTTGGTGATTTTATTGTAGTCAATGGACAGGTATGGCCGTATTTAAGCGTTGAACCCCGTCCGTATAGATTCAGGCTGCTGAACGGTTCCGATTCACGTTTTTATGTACTTCGATTTGAAGGCGATCAAGAATTTCTGCAAATAGCCACCGATGATGGATTATTGCCTCAGGCTGTCGCACTTACTGAGCTGATTATTGCTCCCGGCGAACGTGCTGAAATTGTAGTTGATTTTAATGAGGTCGGTTTCGGTAATAATATTTTGTTAAAAAATTACGGACCTGATGAACCATTTAAGGGCAAATCAGCAGGTCAGACTCCTGCCGATCCGCTTACAACCGGTCTGGTCATGCAGTTCAAAGTGGATCAAAAACGTATATAATAATACGGAAGATGCTCATCCTATCCATCTGCATCTGGTAGCATTCCAGATTATTGAACGGCGTCCCTTTAGCGCTGAATCCTATGAACAGGATCAATTACAGCATAATGGGGAGGCAGGATCCGGTGCTTATATCGAAGAAAGCTCTATTGTGCTCGGACCCAGCGAACCGCCGGCGGCCAATGAACAGGGCTGGAAAGATACCTTTATTGTTCCACCTGGTTATATGGGTAAGGTAATTGCCAAATTCGATAGACCGGGACGGTATGTATGGCATTGTCATATTCTTTCTCATGAGGATCATGAGATGATGCGACCTTATGAAGTTGTTTCTACTCCAGCTATCGCCGGTGCACCAGTAGCAGGCACTACGCAGAATTTAGAACAGTTAATAAGCCTTTTACCTTCAGATTATATAGTGGATCAGAATTATCCAAATCCGTTTAATCCGACCACCGAAATTCATTTTCAAATTCCGGAAGATAATTTTGTCAGTATTAATATCTATAATACCTTAGGACAGGTTGTTCGAAATCTGGTGAATGCTGAATATGCTGCTGGAATCCATAAAGCAGTTTGGGATGGCAGAGATAATGTTGGAAATAATCTTACGTCCGGCATTTACTTTTATCGATTCGTATCGGGAAATTTGGCTAAGACGATGAAGATGCAATTAATTCGATAATTGTTATCATGTAATACATGTTATAAAGCCCTTTCTATATTTTTTAGGAAGGGCTTTTTTATTAAATAGAAATAACCTAATAAATAATTTCTTTCTGTAGAGATTTAATAGGTTCCTCTTAAAAAAAGTTAGTCGTTTGTATCGAATATTGAATTTCGTTTCTAAAAGCCAGCATAAAATAAAGAGATTAGAAAAACTCAGCGAAGTGGGCATAATGTCATTCCCGAATGTTTTTATCGGGAATCCATTTTTCATTTTTTTACTTTACTTTTTGTTTGGCCAAAAAGTAATCCCGATGTATTGGAACCCTTCTTGGCTTTGCCAAATTAAGTTTATCTATTACACAATCTTAAATTAACTTAATCTTTCAATAGATTAAAAATTTGGAATAAATTAAACCGCACAATAACTGTTACCAATAATGATGCACGCTGTCTTTGATATACTTGTTATAGATAGATTCCACTTTTTCCATTAAATCAGCTGG
>JARRPN010000582.1:0-2595 GCA_037382875.1 Calditrichaceae bacterium
GATCGTGTCATGCCGTCAGTTGATCCAATTTTCTTTTTACTCTCAGATGTTACAGCAATCAACACACGTATATTCCAGTAGTTTTCATCAGCAAGCGGTTCAGCAAAAGCATCGCTGCCATTTTTATAAATTCCTTTGTGCATTTCAACAAATCCGCCGAAAATGGATCGTGCTGCTGAGCCCGATCCAATCCTGGCAAGTACAGATAAATCTTTAGGTTTTACTTCTAATTCCATTGCAGAAGTCCCGGCCAATGCCAGGGCAGCAAAAGCTGAAGCTGATGAAGCTAAACCAGCTGCTGTAGGAAAATTATTTTCGCTTTTAATGACCGCATATTCTTTTATTCCAGCCTCCTTGCGAATCAAATCCATAAATTTTTGCACACGGGACTGTTCTTTCCCATTCATTTGGACATTATTTAAGAATACCTGATCTTCCTTTTGACCAGATACAAGTTCCACGCTGGTGGTTGTACTCAGCGCATCGAGTGTAATGGATATGGATCCCACTGCGGGCAAATTTAAATTCCCATTCCGCTTTCCCCAGTATTTCACTAAGGCAATATTAGAATGAGCAATGGCTGTTGTTTTCATCTTAAACTCATAAAAATAAATAAGTAACAAGAAATTTACAGGGATTTGTTATTAATATCTAATTTTTTTGAGGTTTAAATTATTCTATTTAATCATTATTTGAACTCAAGATGCAATTTGTTAAATTTCTAATTCAATGATATTTGATGAAAAAGGATAAAAGAACATGGCACAAAACCTGATAGAAAAGATCGCACAACAATTTGCTGTTGGATTAGATAAAAATACTAAAGTACACAGCGGTGATTATCTTAGCATCCAACCCGCCTATGTAATGACTCATGATAATACCGGTGCGGTGATTCCGAAATTTCGAAGTATTGGGGCCACAAAATTGGCAAAGCCGAGACAGGTTGTGCATACGCTGGATCATAATATTCAGGATAAAAGTCCTGATAATTTAGAAAAATACAGATTCCACCAGTAACAAAAGTTATTTTAAAAGGAAAACTGAAGCCAGGCGTATCCGGAAAAGACGTCATTATCACTTTAGCTGGATTTTTCAATAATGATGAAGTATTGAATCATGCTCTCGAATTTACGGGTGATGGTGTTAATGAATTATCCGTTGATCAGAGATTAACCATTGCAAATATGACTACTGAATGGGGAGCATTAGCAGGTGTATTTCCAATTGATATAAAAACAACGGAATGGCTGGAACAAAGAGCAGCTTACATTGAAAAACGTGGACTTGCCGGCGTACCATCAGATGGAGATGGAAATGGTCAACATCCAAGGCTAAATACAAATAAAATCCAGCAATTAAAAAAAGCAATTATCGAAGCTGATTTAGATGCTCATTATACAAAAAACATAACCTTAGAACTCGATACAATTCGTCCCTATGTTTCCGGACCCAACTCAGTAAAGGTAATGAAATCGGTTGAAGAAATTGATAAAGAAAACATTAAGATTGACAAAGCCTACCTGGTATCATGCGTTAACAGCCGCCTGGAAGACATTACACAAGCAGCACAAGTTGTACAAGGCAAGAAAGTGGCTAAAGGTGTTGAATTCTACATAGCGGCCGCTTCAGATGAAGTCCAGAAAGAAAGTGAGATGCAAGGTGATTGGCACCGTTTAATTGATGCCGGCGCTATTCCCCTGCCTCCAGGATGTGGACCTTGTATTGGTTTGGGCGCTGGTTTACTGGAAGACGGAGAAGTTGGTATCTCTGCAACCAATCGTAATTTTAAAGGACGGATGGGTTCAAAGAACGCATTAGCTTATCTGGCATCTCCAGCTGTAGTAGCTGCTTCTGCAATTGCAGGAAAAATCACCAGTCCATTTAAGCTGGACAGTTCTAAACCAATTGGGAAGATTGTGATTAATACAATAAAAGAGGATACTAAACCTGAAACAACGATAATGAAAGGTTTTCCGGAAAAACTAAATGGTGATTTAATTTTCTGTCACCAGGACAATTTGAACACCGATGGTATCTATCCGGGGAAGTACACCTACCAGGATGATATCACACCTGAAAAGCAGGCAGAAGTAGTCATGGAAAATTATGATCCGGAATTTGTTAAAATAGTTAAAAACGGAGATGTATTAGTTGGCGGCTTTAATTTTGGAACTGGTAGTTCTCGGGAACAAGCGGCAACAGCATTAAAATATAAGGGCATCCAACTGGTTTTAGCCGGATCATTCAGTGAGACATACAAACGAAATGCCATTAACAATGGATTTTTAGTAATCGAATGTCCACTACTTGTAAAAGATTTAAAAGATAAATATGATAGTCAGAATTTAACCCTAAAAACAGACCTTCAAGCAGAGATTGATTTTAAAAAATCACAAATCAATGTTGATGGCAAAGAATATAAAATAGCGCCAGTTGGCCTTTCCGCCCAGGAATTAATCATAAGTGGCGGATTGGAAGAATGGGTAAAAAAGAATATTTGATGGTGTAAATTAAATAAATTAACAAAACTATTCAAAGTAGGCATATTACATTAAAATACTATTAAGTACTGATATTTTAAAAGCTATAAAA
>JARRPN010000582.1:2687-3268 GCA_037382875.1 Calditrichaceae bacterium
AAATAAATTATAGAAATCGTAACTATTTTATTAACAGTCCCTATAGAATAAAGATTTATCTTTTATTTATATTTCTATATTCGATTATCACATATTCTTTCGCACAACCTGAGATACTCAGATTTAAGCATATAACAACAGACGATGGACTATCCCAATCAACTATATATTGTATTATAAAAAGCCGTGATGGTTATATGTGGTTCGGGACTGCCGATGGTTTGAATCGATATGATGGATATGAATTTGTAATATATAAGAATGATAAAGATGATAGTACCAGTATATCCGGAAATAAGTAATATTCTAAGCCTTTTTAAAAATATTACTTATTTAAACTGAATTACAATATTCGCTAGGTGCAAAATAGAATAATGAAATTCTATATTTATTAAGGCATCTGATCTGGAAGGATAAAATTAATAAATATGTTTCTAAAAACATCTTCAGTACAAAAGTCGAAAATAAATTATAGAAATCGTAACTATTTTATTAACAGTCCCTATAGAATAAAGATTTATCTTTTATTTATATTTCTATATTCGATTATCACATATTCTTTCGCACAACCTGAGATACTC
>JARRPN010000583.1:0-1790 GCA_037382875.1 Calditrichaceae bacterium
ACCGTAAATGAGCCGGAATAAAGAAAAACCGTTATGAAAGTTATCAAGGGCAATGTAGTTGATTGGTTAAGTCTGTGTTTATACTAATATCTTTCTGTTTAACATGCATTATTATTTTTAGTGAACTTCTAATCCCAGACATAACGCCACTCACCATTGGCCTGTTTTTTCCAGACGGTGTGGAAAATCCCTTCAGATTTAATTTCTTCTCCAGTTGAATCTACAGATGTAAAAGTGTAAGGTCCATACGTATAACCTAAATCACCGGAAACCGCTACTTCAATATATTCCGGTTCCCATTCCAGTGTTATATTGTCAAGGTTTTGATTAGCGTAATAGTCTTCGATTGCTTTTTTGCCTTTAATCAGTTTATTACCCCGATTTAAAACCGCATCCTGGTCAGCATAGGTTGTAAAGGCAACTTTTAATCCCTGTTCTTTGGCGAGTTTTGCAAAAGCCAGTTCTATCTCCCGGATTTCCTGTTTGTAATTTTCCATTATTGATTGATCATTTCCTTTATTGTTACATGAAAGAAAAAAGCAGCTTATTAGTAAAATAATGATGACTGATTTCAAATATTTCTCCTTAAATTTATTATTGGCAACCTTTGGGTGCCTTTATAATCGGTTTTTTGTTGGCTGGATCTGCGGATGGATCGCCTCCCAAATGTACTCCCTGGTAAACCCACCAGGCTCTGAGCGAACTCATGCCATCTTCTTTACACATTTTCTGCAGCAATTTGTCAGCAAATTTCCTGTACTTGCTTCTTTCCAGATGTTCTTCTCTCATTAACTGATAAAGGGCATCATGTACCAGAGATCCTCTCATAAAATTGCGAGTATCAAACGTAGGACCTGATGGTCCATCCCAGGCATAACCTTTCTTAATTACCAGTTTTCCTTGTTTCGATAATTCAATATAATCTGTCTTAATATCATCATCCAATTTGATATCTAAAGTTATTTTATAAGTTTCAACAAGCTGGTATTTATAGCCTTCTTTATATGAGATGCATTTCATATGGCTTTTCCATTCATTTAACCGAACACTCTTTTTTCTATTGAGTTTAGATATGTTTTAACTTCATTTATTAATTTTATATTTAACTGCAGATTACTATTTTTAATTAGTATCTTTCTAAGATCCTCATATAAACTAATTGCTGTATTCAATGCAGTCATACAACTTTTTTGATCATGTTTGGCGAGTGTTAATTTTAATCTTTCCAAATAATCCCCGGCATATTGCTCGATTCTGCGTACACCCTGCGGGCGTGCATTATTCAAATATAAAATCATCGGTCCGAACACATTGCTTCTCAGAAAACTAAGCGATTCAATGACGTCAAATAATTCACCACGTCCAATTTTCCCTGAAATATAATGAATCCAGACCCAAAAACGGTTATCAATCCACTTAATATCAGGAGAAGGATATTTTGATTTTTTCCTGGAAATACTATTTGAGAGTATTGAATCCCGTTCCCAAATAATGACAGGATCTTCTACACGATCGTCGATATCATCCAATGAAATGAATTTCAAATCCACATGAAGCAATGGCGGTCCATAAAGACAAATCAGTAAACGGGGTTCACCGACATGTTCTCCGGTAAACGATTCCAATAGGGGTCCAAGACTTTTTGCAATTGATTTTCTTTCTTTTAAAACATTCTCATAATCGGAAGGATCAATAACGATAACAAGGTCCAGATCACTAAATTCATCAACATTATTTAAAACAAGAGATCCACCCGCGGCCATACCAAGGATACGTTTATCTTCTTTTAA
>JARRPN010000584.1:0-2976 GCA_037382875.1 Calditrichaceae bacterium
ATTTTAAATAAATTTAGTTTTAACTAAAATATTTTTACTTTATAAGCAAAAATAAAAATCTTACGTACTTCTTGATCAATTAGTACCTACCTTTATCATATATGATACGCACCTTTTTGTTTAAACATCCTATTCTTTCTTGTAACCGGCATTGTTTAACGTGTTTTTAAATATCTTTCCCGGTATATCCGGTTGTCAGGATAGATTTTAATTCCGGAAATAAAGTATTATTGAAAATATGAATCTACAAAATTGGTTTATACAAAAACAAGGAATAAGGTTTGATAAAAACGGAGTAAGAAATTATTGTTATTTAAGGGATCTTCTTTAGTATATTACCAGGATAAATGGTAAAGGGAACATCCGTTAATTATGAATGTTCCCATATACCGTTTGAGATAATTATACTTGAATTACTTTTTGTTTTCTCCAATAAATATCTGAGGAGCACCAGCAATTCCGGCATCTGCCATGCCGTTTTTCAAGTCATCAGAATGCAGGAATTTTTGTATGTCTTCAAGTTTACCTTCACCAACTACTGAAACATGGTTCGAGTCATCCACGGACTGAAAAGCAAAATGCTCTTTAACCCCAAATTTATTACGAGTCGTCTCAAACGAATCATAGACCTTCTTCCAGGTGTTATAATCATTTACCTTGTGGTTTACAACATAAAAAGCCATTCTTTCCCCCTAATCTATTTAAAACATTATTATATAAAACACCCTGAGGGTATTTATGTAATTTACTTGCGCTAATTTTATACGTATAGTTTAACACAATAAAATGTTTAACTGATAAATAGATGCGAAATTCCCTATATTAAAAGTATACTAAATTTTAATCCATTATTTCCTTTGCTTCATGAGACCATATATACAGTCCTTTTACCCTTACTAAGGCATGGAACAAGACTTGATAAAAACTAAAAACAACATAATCATTTCTCAAATCATTGCCGGAAAATAAGTTGCGAATATATTTGCGACCTAAGGAATATCTTCAACCTCTTCGGTAATTACGTTTATAATATTTATTAAACTCATAGCTACTGATTCGCCTTCTTCCGTATTATCCATCAATCCGATACAAACACCATAGTCCGGTAAATATATACTTGCGGCTGCATACCCCGGCGCATTTCCGCTGTGTCCATATGCTGTTATGCCGTTAAATAGCTGTGGATTAAACAGAACGGCACCCAATCCATAGCCTGCACACATATCTTCTTCACCGGTACAAGGGGAGTGAAAATCAAGCATCTGGTCCAGATAAGATTGCGAAAGAACCGTTTTATCAAGAAACAGGGCTTTAGCCCATTCCGCCAGATCTTCCGCCGTAGACCAAACTTCACCACAAGCGGCACTCGAAAATCCAGCCCTGGGCCAGGAGTAAAAATCATCATAGGCTCCATCGCTATCCAGATCCCACCATCCATGCGCAACTGTCATTGGGAATACCGACTCTCCCTGTAAGGTAAATGAGTGGGTAAGATTAAATGGCTCCCAAAATCGTTCTTCATTAACCGTGACAATATCTGATTCAGTAATATCCATAATAATTTTTCTCAGTAAAAGATACCCGGAAGAGGAATAATTCCAGTCAGTGCCCTTAGGAAATAGAGATTCCTGCTGATAAGTCTGTATTATCTCATCTACAGTCCAAACTTTAGATGGATCTTCAAAAAGAGCCACCCAACAATCATGATTATCCACAAAATCACTTATCCCGCTGGTATGATTGAGCAATTGCCGGATAGTTATGGTGCTGTCAATATAAGGATAGGAGGAAGCCATTTCTTTCGTTATCTTAGTAGTTCCGTGGGAAATGCCGCTTACACCCACCCATTTAAAACCGTCGGGCATAATAACAGCTGCCGAAACGCCTTTTCCATTGAATGATGCAAGCCCATCATCCAGGGCTTCCTGAAATTTTTCCGATAGCGTCGGTTCTGGATCGGTTGAGGAGTCATCAGAGCATGACCATAAAATGATTATTATTGCGCCTAGGAGGGATAAAAATAAAATCATTCTTTTCATTAGATTGCCTCCTGTAATGAAATGGAATGATTTTAATTACGGTTTTGAACTATATTTGTTGCAGGATGTGGTTTTTTAAATTTTTTCCTGTTATTGTCTAAAGACAGAATAGAATAATAACCTGTTAATTTTAAAATTTTCAGAAAATATATATTTAAAAATTCGATAAAATTAAAGATTTAATTAAAATGAGCAGAATATTCAATTTTAGTTAAAGTCATACTTTATAAACTAAGTATCAAAAATAAAGAAAATTAAAAACTTGTAGAAGTAGAACTAAAAAAATTTTATATCCAATATTAGTGCGTACCCTAACTTAAATTAATAACTTGTTTATTTTATCTGCCAAAGTTTCGTTAAAAATATATATTTCATCATTGCTTTTGGTGATACGTATATTTGCTGCTTTATTATATTCTAATAGTAATTGACCCGGATCCGCGATTACCCTTTTTACAGGTTCTAATCCACCTGCCTGATCAATTACACTTAACATAATTGATCCAATGGTATGATAACCGTGACCAAGCATTAGCTTATTTGCCCTCTCATACTCATCCTGGCTTTTAAATTTTCCTTCAGACAATTGTATTAATAATTCTTCACAGCTTTTTAAGAGTTTTTCCTGTTTATCAGGATTGTTGGATAAATTAAAATATTTTCGCATCTCATCCGTGTTTCGGTGATTACTGATCAAATAGTTTGCAGCTCCTTCGGCAACAATTGATTTAAGCATGTTAAATAAGCGGCGTTGATTTTCATTTAACGTCAATGACTTATACTTTTTTTCATGGTACCTGGCAAGACCAATATGATGCATTTCATGGGCAGAGTACTCAACAGCTTCAGTTTCGTTCATAAGAGGAATATTCTTTCTCACACTCTGAAAGGTCATGAGAAGAACATCAATATAAATATTATTTCCATCAAGCGCAGC
>JARRPN010000585.1:0-1761 GCA_037382875.1 Calditrichaceae bacterium
TTTTAAATACAAAATTGAAGTATCGATAGATGGAGAGAATTATGTATCAGCTCTTAATCAGACAAATAACACGATATCCCGAAATACTATTTTTGAGGAAATTCCCCCGGTTAAATGCCGTTTTGTTCGGTTAACTATGACTGACTGGCCCAGGACTACACCACTGGGAATTATAGAATTCACTGTTTTTGGTCAGGCTGCGGAATCTCTTCCGGCTCAAGTACCGATTCCTGTTACGCATTAGATGAATGTGTTTATATGGATATAGTTTTTGATATTTAATAATAGAGCATTATTTAAATTTAATAAAACGGATGAGAAAGACATTTATAATGAAAATCGATTCAAAGCTTAATGCGTGCGTATTATTTTACGTTATCATTTTAATTGCCATAACCAGCCCGGCCGTAAAGGCACAATCAACCGAAACAGATGCAGTCAAAATAGAGACTGTTGAAAATCCTTTCGGAGAACCGCTCGAATGGACATCAACCGGTATACTTATCAGTCCAGTCCCAGATGAAACACATAAAATCGTTTCAGTTAAAGATCCCACGATAGTTCGGTACAACGACTTATGGCATATTTATGCTACGGTTTTTGATTCTTCGATGAATAGCTGGAGTATGGTATATTTAAATTTTAAAAATTGGTCTGATGCCCCCAAAGCCAAACTTACATTTATTGATATCAATCCGAATTTAAAAGGATATCATTGTGCGCCTCATTTGTTCTACTTCCGACCACATAAAAAATGGTACCTGATTTTCCAGTCACAGCAGCCACAATATTGTACAACGGATGATATTAGTAAACCGGAAACATGGACCAAACCGCAAGACTTCTTTGCAGCCAAACCAGCCAGCGCCCCGCAGCTCTGGATTGATTACTGGGTGATCTGTGACGATACACATGCCTATTTATATTTTACCGGAGATAATGGACGCGTGTATCGCAGCCGGACGAAAATCGAGGATTTTCCCAATGGTATGAGTGAACCGGAAGTTTGTATCGAAGGTAAGCGGTTTGATGTCTTTGAAGGGAGTATGACCTACAAAATCAAGGGAATGGATAAATATTTGACGCTGGTCGAAGCCATTGGTGAAGCACGATATTATCGGGCCTGGCTCGCTGACAGCCTGAATGGTAAATGGAAGCCTATTAAGAATGCAACAACATGGGATAGACCTTTTGCCGGGATTAACAATGTGACTTTCGCTGAGGGTGTGGCGCAATGGACTAAAGATATCAGTCATGGCGAATTAATTCGCGATGGTTATGACGAAAGGATGATCATCGATCCAAACAACCTCAAACTTTTGTACCAGGGGCGTGATCCGAAAAGTGGCGGAGACTATGGCCTGTTGCCTTATCGGATCGGTTTGCTGAGCTTAAAAGAAAATAAAAAGACTTCATCCGAAACCAAATAAATGAGCGGCATTATGATTGTGCCTAAAGTTTAAAAAAGCTTAAATATCCTCAAGTTCTTTAGGAAGAGTTTAGAAATGGAATTTTACATTATTAAAAGTTAAATTCTTATTTAATAATGTTTACCCAACTTTGCTGCTGATAGTTCAGGAAAAAAGTATTTTCAGAAGCTAATATTAAGGGCATGTAAATATTAAGAACAGGGGTGTCTTTCATTAAAAGGAAAAGCGGCATGTTGAACAGGTTGACCTTTTTATTTATTATAATTGTATCAGTTCTTCAGATAATTGGTTGCGCTCATAAACCAAAAGATAAAATGGAATGGTGGCGAAA
>JARRPN010000586.1:0-3427 GCA_037382875.1 Calditrichaceae bacterium
CCAAGAGCTCAGCAAACCGATATGCAAAGCCTGGCCAAAATACAAAGCTTGGCAAAGAAAGGTAATAATGATTTATCTAACCTGGCTGATAATTATATTATTCAGTTTACTGGAGATGGACAGAGAGTACGCGATGCGGTGGCAAATATAGGTGGAAAACTCGAGTTCTTGTATGATCAAATCGGTGTGGCTTCTGTCAAAGGAATCGATGCCAGTAAAGCTGCAAAACTTCAAAAAACTCACTCCGTTAATTCGGTTACTAAAGATATTCGTGTTAATTGGCTTACGCCCTCAAAGAATGAAGGATCCGTTTTTATAGAAGATTATACAAATCCGCCTAGTTCTGGAGATGATGACTTCTACTTTGATTTACAGTGGGGTCATGATGCAGTAAATGCACCAGAAGCTTGGAATGCGGGTTATAAAGGTGCAGGTGCCAGAGTTGGTGTACTTGATACTGGCTTTGATCTTGATCACCCAGATTTATATCCAAACATTAATTTTAATTTAAGTGCGGATTTTACAGGAGAAGGTTTACAATATTCCCTGACTGATGCATTCAGCCATGGAACCCATACTGCTGGGACGATAGCAGCAGCAGATAATGGTTTTGGAACATTCGGTGTCGCACCTGAAGCAGAGCTTGTATTAATAAAAGTTCTTGGTGATACTGGTTCGGGTTCCTTCGGAAATATTATTGATGGAATTGTATATGCAGCATTAGTGGACGTGGATGTAATTAATATGAGTATCGGTGCAACATTTTCAAGACGTGGGGGTGTTTATAATGATGGTGAACTTGTAAGTATGGAAAGCGCTAAAGATATATCTGAATTAGTTAATGCAATTGGAAAAGCAGTCACATTTGTTTATCAAACGGGTACAACAGTTATTACGTCTGCTGGAAATGAAGCTACTGATTACGATCATAATGCGGATTTAATTCATGTTCCTTCAGGAGTTCCACACGCACTTGCAATATCAGCTACTGCTCCAGTTGGTTGGGCTGCAGATCCAAATACGAATCTGGATATGTTTGCTTCAACTTATTCTAATTATGGTCAATCAGAAATTGATTTTGCTGCTCCTGGTGGTAATTATGCTTATGCTTTTGAACTAGGTGGAAATGATCTCGCCATAGTTGCCGGAATAATGAGCCCTGCTTATATTTTTGATTATGTTTTCAGTACTGGCAACGGTGCTTGGTATTGGTATGTTGGTACCAGTATGGCTTCACCTCAAGCTGCAGGATTTGCCGCTCTAATTATTGGCAAAAACGGTGGATCAATGGCACCGTCTCAAGTAGAAGCTATTTTAAAACAATCTGCTGATGATCTTGGTAAAAAAGTTTAAATAATCTCATCAAATCTTTTTATATTAATACAAAATTCACTTGATAATTACATAACATAAGATTGTAAAAATAAATGCTATTAATTGTTTCAACCATCTTAATTACCCTTGCCTTGATATTCTATTCGTTAGGCGTCTGGGCAGAGCGCATTGTTCGATTATTAAAAGGGTGGCATGTCATCTGCTTTTGGATTGGATTTATTTTTGATATTTCAGGAACTCTGGCCATGCATTGTTTAGCTGAAGGTAAGTTTGATATTTTTGATACTCATACATTTACCGGACAAATAGCACTTTGGTTAATGCTTTTACATGCGATCTGGGCAAGTTGGGTAATAATTAAAGGGACGGATGAAATACGTATCAATTTTCATCGTTACAGTCTGTTCGTATGGTGTATTTGGTTAATTCCTTATTTTGGAGGTATGTACATCGGAATGCAAGGAAGTCATTAAAGTTATTAATAAGTTACGAAAATTATCACTGGCACTCTAAAATTGTATAGCTCACTGATGATTCATGAATTAGAACAAAACGATTTAATGAATTTAAAGCATTTACAGCCCAAAGGCTGGTCTGATATCATAAAAGAATTTGAATTTTATATTAATTCACCTTTCTGTTATCCCATCAAAACAGAAATTAATAACAAAATTATTGGTGTTGGCGCTGCTATTGAATTTGGTAAAACAGCCTGGCTGGCGCATATCATTGTGGATCCGGATCACAGAAGAAAGGGGATCGGTTCTAAAATAGTAGAGGTATTATTAAAATATTTAGACAGTCGATCCGTAGATACCTGTTTACTTATTGGCACAGAAATGGGGTTACCCGTTTATGAAAATGCCGGTTTTCGAATTATATCCGATTATACCTACCTGAAAAAAGAAACGTCTAATCAGACTGTTAACGTTTTAGATCATATTATGCCTTTTACAGCAGAATATGCAGATTTAATATATAAACTTGACAGGGAAGTGACAGGTGAAAATCGTGAATGGCTTTTATCAGGTTTTTTGGATGGATCATATGTATTCTGGGAAAATAATATGGTTAAAGGATATTATCTGCCAAATTTAAGAGAAGGATTGATAATTGCTAAAAATGCTATTGCAGGTATTGAATTGCTAAAGCTTAAAATACAGAGTCACGAAAAAATTGTATTGCCATCCGCTAATAAACCGGCAATTGAATTTCTGGTGAATGATGGATATGTTTTTTTGGAAACAAAGGGCATCCGTATGATCCGTGGCAGAAATATTACATGGTATCCTAACAAGATATTCAGTAGAATAGGTGGAAATTTTGGATAATTAAATCAGATTATTATTCTGAATTAACTTAATGGCAAAGAGTATCGAGTTATGATTCACAATAAATTATTGGAAACCAGTACGTGATGAAAAAACTATTTGTTCCTCCGGTTTTAGTTTTTATAAGTTTGATTATGATTGTTCTGTTTTATTTTTTATTGCCGGCATATAATTGGTTTAAGCATTTGCTTTATGAACATATTTTCTATCTTAACTTCTATTGTATTTATCTTATTTGTAAGAATATGTTTTATTCCTGTAGAAGAAAAATTATTATTTGAAGAATATGGATGTGAATATGAAACATACAAGCAGAAAGTAAATCGCTGGATTTAAAAAAATGATATTATTAACCACTCCAAACAAGTAAATATTTAATCTTAGTTTTAGAAACTTACAAAAATTATTCATAAGAGTTGTATTTTCATATTGGGCTATGTATATTTTATCCGTATTAGCAGCTAAAAAATATTTTCCTGAGGAGTTAATATGGCAATTAAATATGAATTCCAGTGAAATCTATGTTATATAACTACTAAAGGTAAATTTTCTAAATCAGACCTGGATGATTATTTCCAGAAAATGTATCAAGATCAAGATTTTCCTGATTGTAAAGCCATATTGTTACATGATCAGAAATCTCTTTACATACCTTCAACAGAAGATATCAGAGCTGTAGCATCGGGATTGCGAAAATCCATTGGTGATTTTGATGGCAAAATTGCGATTGTTGCTGAGATGACTATAAAATATGGCATGGG
>JARRPN010000587.1:0-2552 GCA_037382875.1 Calditrichaceae bacterium
CGCCAATTGGATACTCTGTAAAAAGATAGCAACACCAAAGGCCTGCATTGCTGATATAGCCAGGGTTCCATAACGGGTATATTGCATAATCTTTTTCCGGCCTTCTTCACCTTCACGTTGAAGTTTCTGGAAAAAAGGAATTACAGCACCAAGCAGCTGAATGATAATAGATGCACTAATGTACGGCATAATTCCTAATCCAAAAACGGCAGCTTTACTAAATGCACCACCGGCAAACAAATCATAAAGACCAAATAAGGTACCCTGTAAATTCTGAAATCCTTCTGCAAGAACAGCGGTATCAATACCCGGTGTAACTACATGAGTACCGATACGCTCAATACCCAGAATCATAAAAGTAAACAGTATGCGTTTTCTGAGCTCACCGATTTTAAAGATATTTCTTACGCTTTCTAGAATCATCCTAAGCTTACAGTGCCTCCAAGTTTTTCAATTTTTTCCTTAGCAGTTTTGCTTATAGCGTCCACTTCTATAGAAATTTTTTTAGTTAATTCGCCCTGGCCCAATATTTTAACCGGCGCACTTTTTTTACGGATTAAACCTTTTTCATAGAGACTATCTCTATTGATCGTCCCTTTAATATCAATTGTTTCAAGTTTGCCAACATTTACAACCTGGAATACAATTTTATTAATATTGGTAAAACCGAATTTAGGCACCCGGCGATGTAACGGCATTTGACCGCCTTCAAACCAGGCTCTCTTGTTCGATCCACCACGCGATCCGTAACCCTTGTGGCCACGACCTGCTGTTACTGCTAATCCTGTACCTTCACCACGACCGCGTCTTTTTTTCTTTTTGGTTTACCTTATTCTTAGAATAATTATACTTCTTCAACTTTAACCAGATGTCGTACTTTATGAACCATTCCCAAAATCTGGGGGGTAGCTTTGTGCACTTTACTCTGGTTAAGTTTTTTAATACCAAGCGCCTGAACTGTAAGCTTTTGTACTTTAGGGCTTCCGATTGCGCTTTTTATTTGAGTAATTTTAATTTCTTTAATTTTTTCTGCCATTTTATATTCCTAAAGCATTAACCGTGAAAAACCTGTTGTACTGTAATCCCGCGTTTTCTCGCTACAGATTCTGCATTCATCATTTCGGCTAAACCTCTAAAGGTTGCCTTACTCACATTATGCGGATTAGATGAACCAATCGATTTTGTTAAAATATCTGTAATTCCTGCAGCTTCACAGATAGCTCGAATCGGACCACCCGCAATTACACCGGTACCTGGTGCAGCCGGCTCCATTACTACAAACCCAGCACCAGATTTACTTTTTACTGCATGAGGAATGGTTCCTTTTATCATAGAAACACGTACCAAGTTTTTCTTTGCCTGTTCAGTTCCCTTGGATATAGCATTGATAACTTCATTTGCTTTGCCAAGGCCCAATCCTACGATGCCATTACCATCACCGACGACAACAATCGCATTAAATGAGAAACGACGCCCACCTTTTAATACTTTTGCCACGCGATTAATATGTACAACTTTTTCTTTTAATTCTAATTCACTGGGATTAATACGTTCAGTCACGCCTCACTCCTAAAGATTTAAAAAACAAGACCACCTTCGCGAGCACCCTCAGCAAAGGCCTTCACACGCCCGTGATAAATGTACCCGTTCCTGTCAAAAACAATTTTAGTTACTTTTTTCTTCTTTGCTTCTTCAGCAAACAATTTACCTAAAGCATGGGATCTTTCACTTTTTGTCTTAGCACTTTTCAATGCTGTAGCTGCATTTTTACTTTTATCATAAAATCCAAGTAAAATCTTATTTTGGGAATCATCTATCAGCTGTGCATGGATATAACGATTACTACGATATACAACCAGTCTTGGCTTTTCCGATGTTCCTCTTATATTTTTTCTTCTCTTAATTGACATATCATTTAATCCCTATTTATTATGCTCCAGCTGCCTTACCAGCTTTACGACGTATATATTCGCCGGCATATTTAATACCTTTTCCTTTATAAGGTTCCGGCTTCCTGAAACTGCGAATCTTTGCACTGACAGCGCCAACTAATTCTTTATTAATACCAGAAACTATAATTTCTGTTGGAGAAGGTGTTTCAAGTTTAATTTCATCCAATACACCTAAAATGATCGGATGAGAATATCCAACATTCAATATCAGTTTTTTACCCTTCATTTCCGCCTTATAACCCACACCTACAATTTCCAGCTTCTTTGAAAATCCTTCATTAACACCCGCAACCATATTAGCAAGTAATGCTCTTGACAAGCCGTGTAATGATCTATCGACTTTATCATCACTCTGTCGATTAACGATAATTTCATTACCATCAACTTTAATTTTAACTCGCTCTGAAAATTTCTGTGTTAACTCACCTTTTGGGCCTTTTACCGTAACAATATTGTCATTTGATATCTGTACATTTACATTATCAGAAATCGGTATTGGCAATTTTCCTATACGTGACACTATCTTATCTCCTAATCCTCAACATTACCATACATAACACAATACTTCACCGCCAACATTCTGTCTGCGTGCTTCTCTGG
>JARRPN010000588.1:0-1739 GCA_037382875.1 Calditrichaceae bacterium
AACAACGACCGCACCTAAATGCGGGCGTTAAAAAGCAACATTAGCAATATTAATAGGGAGGTTCTTTGGATAACTCAGATTGTTCAACTTTTTTATTCAGTTCATACTTTCTTACAATAGATTTGACTAAATCTATAAACCAATCAGGAACACTTGGAGAAACAACGATTTTATCAATCATAACATCTAAATCTGTGTTAACATGGATTCCAAACCATTTTGGATCAACATACAAAATATGCTCTCCAATTGTTTCCTCTTGTGTTGCGAATTTCATAATAACTGCTCTCAGCTCGCTTTCATATTCGAAGGCTTTACGTTTATATAGAAATGGATTGAAAAGGTTTCCTTTAGGTATTGTATCTCTTGTATAATCAATATATTTTACTTTACCGATGTGAATTTCATCTTCTTTATGAGGAACAAAACTATCCTTTAACCGTTTAAATGTTGATTTTATAGCTACGCCCTCGTTGCTTTGAAGGCATATTTCCCACATGGCGGCTGATTCATTTTCATTTATATGCCAGCTACTTATGTTAACAACTTTTCTGAATCTATCATATACTTCCATTTGACTTAAATTTGTCTTCGGTTTTAATTTATCCTGCCATAACCTCACATCTGCTTCAGTAAATTTCCCTTCATATTTATCAGAAAATTGATCACTTCGAACAAAAAATAATGCATTTTTTTCTAAATAAGATATGAACTTTGTGAAATCTACATATCGCCAAATTATTGTATCCGCAGAAGGTTCTTCAAATTCAGGATTTTTTTGATACATTTTTCTTTCCAATTCTCAAATCATTTGTTTCTTTAAAAACCCACTTCTTTATTTACAATAATTTGAATGCATGGCAAAGACCGATAAGATATGAAATTTTTAAAAGGCTTCCAAACAACGACTGCATTCCGATGCGGAAGGATGCAGTTGACATTAAAATCCCGAACCTAAAAATATATTTAAAAACGCTCCATAAACGTAATCGTTACATACAGCATTAAAGCCATGATTTATATGTATTTCGCAGTGACTTTTGTGTAATATTTTTTAATTTCAGATGTTCAAATCTCCTCTCCTACACTTTATAAATTGTAAAAATTGCACAAATCCCTATTCTTGCGCTGTAAATTTTAATTAATTTACCCGTAATTAAATTCCACTTCCCGATTCGAACATGACATCATCAAGCAGGTTATATATTAACACGATATTCAAAGTACTTATCAACAAACTAATTTGACATTTTAACAACGCAATTATATATACTTAAAGGAACAAATAATTATTAGGATATCTAAAGCTAGTGAAATCATTCTTAAATTATTAAGGAAATAAAATGATGAAAGAAGAAAATTTAAACAGATTATTAACTAAACAATATAAAATAATTACGAAAGAACCCGGCAATGAAAAAAATCATATAATTCGTGGAGTAATCAAGGGACTTGAATATGATGAAATTTATAATTATTGAATTAAGTTATGGCATTTACTGCTTAAGCATCAAAACAATCGCAGCAATAAAAACATGGCAAAAGCAAAATATTTATCTGGAGAATTTTAAATGATTAGTATTAGATGTAAGAAGTGTGGATGGAGGTTACCTTTTTCTTCCAGAGGATCAAAAGATAGTGTACAGAACCGGGGTGGTTCTAATGTTAATTGTCCTAAATGTGGTGAGCTTTTAATTCAAAGAGGTGGAAAGAAAAACCAGTGGTAATAATTATATTTT
>JARRPN010000589.1:0-1737 GCA_037382875.1 Calditrichaceae bacterium
AGCACGCCCGTCTTCAAAACGCCCGTCTGGCGAGAACAGCCGGACAGGCCGGGCAGGCTCGTTCAATTACGAAAAGTGCATCGGTACAGCACTGTCACTGGCCGGCGGCTTAATATTGGTCGTTAGGCTCTTAGTATTATTGATAGTATATTTTTGGGAGAAAAGAATGAAAAAATCGTATATAATTATCTTCGTATTTTTTATTTGTATCTCATCAATTAATAGCAATGCTAATGAAACGCCGTTAACTAAATTAGAAGATGATCTGCTAAAGTATGTAATTGAATCTATGCAATCATCGGTTGTAGATTACTATAAATATGATGATCAAATAAAACTGTTCGAACACTTGAATCATATAAACAGTGCAATTACTTCCTTATCCTATGCAATGGTTCTTTCTCCGGATGGTAAAATTATTGCTCATAACGATATTCTTAAATTGTCCAGTAAAGTTAATGATGAAGCTACAAAAAAAGTACTTGACAATAGAGATGAATCTTATGTTTTAATTCAAAATTTGAAATTGGATAATCGTGATGTGCTAGAAATCTCATTACCTGTGTATTCAGTTGAGCCCAGGAAATACTTGGGAGCTGTAAGGCTTGGAATATATTTAAACTAAATTATAAAATTTTAGCCTAACATTTCACTTAAGCGGACCGGATCACGCCTTTATTCAAATCCGAAAAGTGCGTTGGTAGCGGGCGTTCATAGGCCGGCGGCTTAATATTGGTCGTTAGGTGGTTAAATATTTTTATACTCAACACTACATTGGTGAGTAGTTTAGGGATTCTTAAATGAATGATTTAAAACAAAAACACAATCTTTTAATATCAGAAGTCTTCAATCGAGCAGCTGATCAGTATGGATCAGTTGGGCCAAATTATTTTAGGTATTTTGGAAATAAAATTGTTGAATACGCTGGAATAAATAGAGGACAAGTTGTTCTCGATGTAGCCTGTGGAAGAGGAGCAAGTATTTTTCCTGCGCATGATAGAATTGGTATTTCAGGAAAAGTTATAGGTATTGATCTAGCAAGAGATATGCTCAAGAATATTAAACTTGAAATTGAAGATTCTTCATTTGACAATATAGAATTACAGGAAATGGATGCTGAGGTACTTACCTTTGCATCGAATACATTTGATGTTGTTTTATGTGGATTTGGTTTGTTTTATTTACCAGACTTAGAGAAAGCTCTGGGTGAAATTAAACGTGTCCTTAAACCAGGAGGCATATTTGTGACGTCAACATTTGGTGAAAGGGACAAGCGATGGGCACCTTTTCGAGAATTGATAGTAAGTACCCAAAAAAACTTAGAACCCATATCACTCGTTCAAACAAAAATACTTGATTCAAAAGATGAGATTACGCTTTATTTTAAAGAAGCAGGTTTTGAAAAAATTAATATATTTCAAGAGGAAAAGGAAATTTATTATAAAGATGAAACGGATTGGTGGCAAACCATGTGGTCGCAAGGATATCGTGGATTCTTAGAAAGGTTGAATGAACAAACTCTCAATGAATTCAAAGATGAATCATTCAAAATTATTTCAAATATTAGAACAGAACATGGGATTCCCGAAAATTTCTCTGTATTGATTACAAAAGCTATTAAAACTAATATCACATAACCAGTCACTTAAACCGATGATATATGTATATAATGTAGTGAATTTTAAATTCATATCATTAAAATGCATATATACGCAATGCTTTGCTTTTAATCATTGT
>JARRPN010000590.1:0-3032 GCA_037382875.1 Calditrichaceae bacterium
CAATCCCATCGATTTAAGTTTTAGTATTTCTCTTCCCATTTCAGGATATGTTTCATAACCTAGACTGAAGGGATGGGCTATGATAGCTAAACCACCGGCCTGATGAATTAGTTCGATAGCCGCTTCTGCTGACAATTTCTTCTTTGGTACATGAGCAGGTTGACCTTTGGAAAGGAATTTACCGAACGCATCCCTGATATTTTTAACTATCCCTTTTTCAATAAGCATCCGTGCCAGATGCGGACGGCCGGCGCTTCCACTGCCTATGCTCTGTTCCAACTCATCAAAATCTAAATTGTAACCCATTGCATTGATTTTTTGGACCATTTGCTTAATTCTGTCATATCGGGCATGTTTTAGTTGATCAAGAATCCTTTTTAATTCTTTATTTTGATAATCAATGAATAATCCTAAAATATGTAAATGCCCCTGAGCAGGTAATTTATACTCTATACTTAATTCTACACCAGGTACAATTTCAATTGGTTTATTTTTTGTGTACTGGATTGCTGGATGTATTGCTCCAACTTCATCATGGTCTGTAATAGCCAGTGCTTTAATCTTCTTTTCAATAGCAATGTCAATTAGAGCTTCGGGTGATAATGATCCATCTGAAAAATTGGTATGAGTATGCAGATCTATAGACATATCACATATATCCTAAATCCTGAAGTCTTTTCATGATAGCTTCATCATCACCAGAGGATTTTGCTTGATTCTCTTTTGGCGTTAATTGATCCAAATAATTTTGGATAATATAAATGATAAAATCGTCAATTGATTTAAAGCTGCTCTGCTTTAAGAGAGAATTCAATTCCTGAACTAATTTTTCAGGTAACTGAATTGACTTTCCATGGTTCATAATTCTATCCCTATATGGACAATCTTGATATAAATAAAAAAGGCGGAACCCGTCCGCCTATGTAAATTAATTTATTTTACTTATGCCTTCATGATTTTGTTTCTGTTTTCAAGCACATTTTTTGTTGCATTTCTGGTATCAACAACGAGTTGAGCATGTTTAACAATAAAATCCCAGTCATAAACCGAGTGATCTGTTGAAACAAGTACACAATCATATTTTTTTAGATTTTCAGGAGTCAATTCAACACTTTTACGCTTAATATCATATGCTCTCATATCAGGTAACTCAGGTATTAAAGGATCATTATAATCAACATCAGCACCCTTTTCCAGCATAATTTCCATCAGTTTAAATGAAGGCGATTCCCTGGGATCATCAATATCTTTTTTATAGGCAGCACCAAGAACTAGGATCTTTGATCCATTTATACTTTTTTTAACTTCATTAAGTGCATCCACAACTTTAGAGATAACCCAGGCTGGCATTGCCGTATTCACTTCACCAGCCAATTCGATGAAGCGGGTATTCAATTCGTATTCCCGGGCTTTCCATGTGAGAAATCACTTCCCAGACATCGATACCCATTTTATCGAGAATCATTTTCATTTCATTTACCATAGCGATATTCACACTTCTGAATATGTTTTCAAGCAGTTTAGTAGCCTCAGCTGCCTGGCTGCTGGACACCGGAACTGTTTTTACAATAACTTTTTCATAAACAGCCTGTGCCAATTTTCTGGCATAATCAGTATTGGCACCAATTACTTTTGGAATGGTATGTGTATTAAAATTTGGATTATTAGGATCTTCCCGTTCGGGAGAAAAAGCGACCCAGAAATCGACATCTCCCTTTAAACCGGATTTTTCCAAAATAGGTTTTAATACTTCTTCTGTTGTTCCGGGATAGGTCGAACTTTCTAATACGATAAACTGATCTTTTCGTATATTCTTTGATAATACTTCAGCTGTATTCACGATGTAAGACATATCCGGTTCACGGTATTTATTAAGCGGTGTGGGAACGCAGATTAAAATACAATCCACCTCTTTGATCCTGCCGAAATCAGTGGTTGCTTCAAATATTTTTGATTCCCTAACTTTTTTAACACGAGCCTCATCAATGTGCTTGATATAAGATTTTCCGGCATTTAACTGGTCTACTTTACGGTCGTCCACATCAAAACCAATGGTTTTAAATCCTTCATCAACAAATTCCATTAGTAGAGGCAGGCCAACATAGCCTAATCCAACCACACCAATAATCGCTTTGTTTTCATTAATTTTGTTCAACAGATCCATTTAATTATTCCTTATATGTTAATTTATTTAGTATTGTTTATTTCCGGACGCCCAATGGAAATATAATCAATTTCCATTTTCTTCATTCGTTCAGGATTATACAAATTACGTCCATCAAATATCACAGGTGTTTTCATAATTTCTTTAATTAAATAAAAATCAGGCTCCCGGAATGCATTCCATTCTGTCATAATAATTAAGGCATCCGTATTTTCTAAAGCGTCATAACGTTTATTGAATAATTTCAGTTCTTTATCAACAATATCTTGAAATCTCCATTTTGCTTCGTGGTGCGCTTCAGGGTCGTGTGCATGAATTTGGACGCCCTCTTCAACAAGTGCATGAACCATAGCAATCGATGGTGCCTCACGCATATCATCCGTATTCGGTTTGAAAGCCAAGCCCCACATGGCAAAGATCTTTCCCTTTAGATTTCCATTGAAATATTTTTTAATTTTATCAACTAAAATTACTTTTTGATTTTCATTAACTTCTTCAACCGCCTTTAATACTCGTAATTCCTGCTTATGTTCAGCTGCAGTTTTAATAATGGCTTTCACATCTTTAGGAAAGCACGAACCCCCGTATCCAGCACCCGGAAAAATAAAATAAGGCCCGATACGTTTATCTGATCCCATGCCGCGGCGAACCATTTCAACATTAGCTCCAACTGTTTCACACATGTTGGCCATTTCATTCATAAAAGATATTTTTGTTGCCAGCATTGCATTCGATGCATACTTCGTCAATTCGGCACTGCGGACATCCATTGTAATAATAGGTTTGCCGGTTCGAACAAACGGGGCATAAAGATTCCTCATTATTTCTTCCGCTTGCTCATTTTCCACACCAACGATTACGCGATCCG
>JARRPN010000591.1:0-1707 GCA_037382875.1 Calditrichaceae bacterium
ATCCTTCTCAAAAAATTTACGGTCAGCCAGAATATTGCGGGCTTTTAAAGCATAAATCAGATCTTTATATATGATATCCTGAACAAGCGCATTATACAATTCCTGTTCCTTAATCAAAATAGTTCTAACCGAGGTGCTCAGCACGGAAGACATTAATTCATTGCGCAAACGTATACGGGATTGTACATTATAATTTATGAGCCGAGGATCGTTCTTTTCCTTTTTAAAGAATTCCAGAAATTCTTCACACTCGTTTAAATATTCTACTAACTGAATATTATTTAAATCGTAAGCTACCTGTTCAAATTTATTCAGACTATCACTGTAAGCATTAATTAATCCAATATCTTTCTGCGCAAATGAAAAACTGCAAAAACCAATAGTACTTATCAGAAGTATATATAAACTTTTCATTGGACACTCCATTGAATTATAAAATGGCATCAAAGGCTTGTTTAAAAGGATCACTGTTTAGATAATTTTCCACATTGTGATTACCAAAAATATCTTCGATTTTTTTATTGCCGAATTTGAATTTTTGAATGGTATTGGCGTTGGCTGCCTCAATGCGCTTGATCTCTTTATCCGATAGTCCCTGGCGAACCGGAATGATGTCAATATCTTTATTGGTTCCGATATCTGCTTTAACATCCCAGGCAATCGGATCCAGTTTATTGATGATAATATGCAGCCGGTTTCGTTTGTAGTGCCACCACTCCTGAGCCCAGATGGTCAATGCATCCATTCGGTTGGGATGGTTGCCGATTTTGGCCAGTAAATCCAGAAAGTCAGGGATTGTGGTGATTGGCGAACGGAATCCAATCGGAGATCCGATTAAAAAGAAATCATAAAAATTAAGCAAACCAGTAGTTTGGCGGATAAACCAAGTAATGTGCGTTAATAAAATTGATCCAAGGGAATGGCCGACTAGAACAGGTTGATAGGACTTATATTTTTTAATGATTTCTAAAAGCCTAATGGTGCATTTTGGCCATAATATTGCATTACGGAATTCTTTAAAAAATAAGTAACTTACAACATCAAATACATTCTCTTTGATAAATTGCAGGATAGATTGGTACTCAGGATTATCCAGATACTGATAAGCAGTTTTCAAAAAAGTTTCCTCGGCAGTATCACGGAGTTCTTCTTTGATGTCATAGTATTTATCAAATAGCTGGTCCTGCAAATCGTCCCAGAACAAACCCTTCACAATAAATTTATCAGAGTCGTGATTTGCAATTAACTCACTAGCCCAGGCTTCATGAAAGTTTTCCGGATGATCGCCTACACCGTGTGCACAAATAATAAGTTTTTTTGCCATGGTCGTTTCCTTTTTAATTAAATCAAAATGAATTTACGCCATTCTGGCTTTTTATGTAAAAAGATGAAATAAGAAGAGTTCCGTAAAGTGATATCAATATATCTGATACGGTTTCCTAAAGCAAATTGAAAATAGAAACTATCATAAAAGAAATGATAGTCAACTACCTGAATCGCTTATCTGATTTTTTGTTTTTCATTTCTTCCGAATGTTCTGTCAGCCAGCCGGTTCGACAATCTGATACCCCATTCATTTCATTAACATAAGGTTTGATATCCAATAGGGTATCAGATTGTCGAACCGGCTGGCTGACAGAACATTCGGAAGAAATGAAAAACAAAAAATCAGATAAGCGATTCAGGTAGTTGACTATCATTTCTTTT
>JARRPN010000592.1:0-2219 GCA_037382875.1 Calditrichaceae bacterium
GAGGCCGGACAGAAATCAGATATGAAGCCCAGGCTGCTATCGAGATGATGCAAAGTGTGGTGGATTTTGATGTCGATCCTTTTTCATTTGAATTAGGATGGCCGCATATCCCTATCAAACCAATTCTTGCATCGGTGGTTGAAGCAATCAAACAAAAAATAAGTTTCGGGGTGATTGCTGCCCGATTCCATAAAACACTGATCGAATTATTCACGCAGACCGCAATTAAGGCAGGAAAACAATCAAACATAAATACGGTGGTTTTGAGTGGCGGTGTATTCCAGAATGAAATTATAGCAAAATATCTGGGATTATCTTTGCAGAATGCAGGGTTTAAAGTATATCAAAACAAACAGGTTCCAGCTAATGATGGTGGAATCAGTTTGGGACAGGCTGTTATCGGGCAAAAATTGGTGATTTCCGGTCAAAAAAATGTTAACTTTGAAAACTTTGATTTATGATTTGAATTGAGAGGTGTGTTTATGTGTCTGGCAATTCCGGGAAAAATCGTAGAGATTTACGAAGAGAATGAACTAAGGATGGGCAAAATTGATTTTAGTGGCACGATGAATACCGCCTGTCTGGAATATGTACCGGATGTTGAAGTTGGTCACTATGTCGTAGTGCACGCCGGATTTGCCATCCAGGTTCTGGACGAGGCGCAGGCACAGGAAGTTTTTGAGGCCTGGGATGATTTGACTGATACTTTGAAAGAAGAGGGTTATACGGTTGAAGGAGAGCCGCTTTCGAAAAAGAAAAAAGATCTAAACTAAGTTAAAAATGCCCAAAGTGGCTAAAGTGCGTTAAAGTAAATCACCTGTCAAGCTGAACGAAGTGAAGCATTGGATAATACTGTAATAAACTAATAACCAATAACTAAATAACTCAATTACTAAATTGAAATATATAGACGAATTTCGCAATCCTGAAATAGCAAAACATATTTTACAGCAAATTAAAGATACGGTTACTCAGCCCTGGGTTATTATGGAAATCTGCGGTGGTCAGACACACTCCATCTTAAAAAATGGTCTCGATCAATTATTGCCCAAGGAAATAGAATTGGTGCATGGTCCAGGCTGTCCGGTTTGTGTAACCCCTTTGGAAATGATTGATCAGGCTTTGGCTATTGCCCGGCAGCTGAATGTCATTTTTACCTCTTTTGGTGATATGCTGCGCGTACCCGGAACCCACGATGATCTTTTTAAAGTGAAATCCGAAGGCGGTGATGTGCGCATGGTTTATTCTCCGCTGGAGGCATTAAAACTGGCCCGCGAAAATCCGGATAAAGAAGTTGTATTCTTTGCCGTCGGATTCGAGACGACCGCACCGGGTAATGCTATGGCTGTGCATCAGGCAGCAAAAGAGGGATTAACCAACTTTAGTGAACTGGTTAGCCATGTGCTTGTTCCACCGGCTATGGAAGCGTTGCTATCTTCACCGGATAATCGTGTGCAGGCTTACCTGGCAGCAGGCCATGTTTGCGCTATTATGGGCTGGAATGAGTATATCCCCATTGCAGAAAAATACAAAGTACCCATTGTCCCTACCGGATTCGAATCCATTGATATTTTACAGGGTATTCTTCTAACCGTTCAGCAGCTGGAAGAAGGACGCTATAATATTGAAAACCAATATACGCGGATTGTCAAAATGGAAGGTAATCTATCCGCACAAAAAATTATTAACGATGTGTTTGAGATAACATTTAACGTCGGTCATATAGAGTCGCAGGAATCACCCTTGTGCATCAGTGGAATTATTCTGCAGGGATTGAAAAAGACACCGCTGTGCCCGGCTTATGGAAAACAATGCACGCCGGAACATCCATTGGGGGCGACCATGGTATCCAGTGAAGGGGCCTGTGCAGCGTATTATCGGTATCATAAATAAATTATAAATTATAAATTGTATATGGTAAATTAAAAGATAGGATTTAGAAGTTAGAAGAAAGAATGTTGTGTACGATACCCGAAATCCGTTTTTTCTATTCACAATTCATATTTCATCATTCATAATTTTGGAAAAATGATGAGTAAGAAAAAAACAACAATAACTGCCAACGGATTTACCTGTCCCTTACCGATTATGGATTATGAAACAATACAAATGGCTCACGGTGCAGGCGGTAAATTATCAGCTGATCTGATCGATAAGGTATTTTTGCCATGTTTTGGTAATGAAACACTTGATAACATGGAAGATCAGGCTACCCTGGA
>JARRPN010000593.1:0-1689 GCA_037382875.1 Calditrichaceae bacterium
GGCCGTGGAAGCTACCCAAAAAGGTGCGGATGATTTTTTGGAAAAACCACTTTCAAAAGAAAAAGTTCTAATTACGTTAAATAATTTTGTCAAACGTCTCGAATTGCAGCAAAAATACAATCGATTGGAAGATGAAATTTACAACAGTCAATTGATCGGCCAAAGTGAGGCGATGCAAAATATCATCAAACAAATTGAAAAGGTGTCACCAACCAACAGCAAAGTACTTATCACCGGTGAAAGTGGAACTGGAAAAGAGATTGTTGCCAGAATGATTCATTTGAAGAGCGAGCGTCGTAATGAATCCTACATTAAAATCAATTGTGCGGCTATTCCCGGAGAATTGATTGAATCTGAATTATTCGTTAATGAGAAAGGTGCCTTTACCGGAGCAACTGAACAAAGAGACGGCAAGTTTGCCCTGGCTAATAAAGGGACATTATTGCTGGATGAAATAGGTGATATGAGTCTATCAACGCAGACTAAAGTATTACGTGTTTTGCAGGAAGGTGAATTCGAAAGGGTCGGGGGCACTGAAACCATCAAAACCGATGTTCGCATAATCGCTGCTACAAATAAAGATTTAAAAAAGATGGTGGAGGATGGAAACTTTCGTGAAGACCTGTATTTCCGACTGCATGTATTGCCTATTCATATTTCACCTTTGAGAGAGCGAACTGAGGATATTGAACTTCTGACTAAACATTATATCCAATATTTTTGCGAGGAAAATAATAAACCTCTACTTAAGCTGGATAATTCAGCTTTAAATAAACTTATAGAATATCCATGGCCGGGTAATGTACGTGAATTGAAAAATATGGTTGAACGTATGGTTATTATGAGTGAAGGTGACAAAATAACTCCTAACCAGCTCCCGCCGGAAATTACTCAACCATCTTTTGAGGTGGCCAAAGCCTTCGGTGAGCAGAAGACATTAAGAGAAGTACGCGATGAAATCGAAGCCGAATATATAAAATACTGTCTGGAAAAATATGACGGTAATATAGCCAAGCTATCCAAGGTTCTTGAAATTGAAAGGACCTATCTATATAAAAAATTAAAGAACATGGGATTGAGAAAATGAAATTAGAAACTTAATATTATTCACGCTCATTATTTTTTGCGTATATCCGCCACTCTTTTCCAATAATCAATCGCGCCCCGCGGCCAAATGAAAAATAATACCAGGCCCACTGGATAAATACAAATAATCGATTCTTAAATCCAGATAAAAAGTAAATATGAACAAAGAGCCATATAAGCCAGGCAAAAAATCCATGAAATTTAAAACTTCCAATTGTTGCAATAGCCCGGCTTCTGCCAATCGTTGTCATTTGCCCTTTGTTAAAATAGTGAAATCGTATCCTTTCTTTCCCGTTAATGTCATCCAAAATACAACGTCCTGCAAATCGCCCCTGCTGAATGGCTACAGGCGCAATACCCGGTAATGGTTTTTCATCTTGATTAAGATATGCTGCCTGATCACCTACAATGAATATCTCAGGATAATCCGGAAGTGACAGATCAGGGGATACCAGAACGCGCCCTTTTTTATCCAGTTTGACGCCAAGCTTTTTATTCAATTCCACCACTTCCACGCCGGCTGCCCACAACACTGTTGAAGCGTGAATCTTTTCGCTCTCCATATTTACGCCTTTTTCATCGATCCTAGTAACCATACTTGAT
>JARRPN010000593.1:1710-3294 GCA_037382875.1 Calditrichaceae bacterium
ATATGAAGGCAAAATTCGTGGTGCAGCTTCAAGTAAAATAACACGTGCATGGGTCGGATCTATGTTTTTAAAATCTCTGGCCAGAGTAAATCGGCTCATCTCTCCGATGGCACCGGCGAGTTCAACACCAGTTGGTCCTCCTCCAACCACCACAAAGGTTAATAACATTTTTTGCTTGACAGCATCAGATTCGATTTCAGCCATTTCATAACTTTGTAATACCCGTCTTCTAATTTCGGTTGCCTGTTCAAGTGATTTAAGACCGGGAGCGTACTCTTCCCATTCATTATGGCCAAAGTACCCATGCTTTGAACCGCAGGCTAATATCAGATAATCATAAGCTACTGATCCAAGTTTGGTAATTACCTTTTTATTTTCTTTATCTACATTATAAACTTCACATTGCAGGACTTTAATATTTTTAGAACGCGAAAACATACTTCGGATAGGTTTAGCAATTTCCGCAGGACTTAATCCTGCCATGGCTACCTGATAGAGTAACGGTTGGAAAAGGTGATAATTATGTTTATCGATCAGGGTTATTTCGATATTTTTGTTTTTTGCTAAAATTTTAGCAGCATTAATGCCGCCAAATCCTCCACCGACAACTACGACTTTTTTCATAATTTTCAGTTATGCTATAATATCAGTATTTTCTATTATTTATAAAAGAAAATGGGCGGATAAAATTCCATTAAATTGATTTCTATGGTATATTCTTTTGTTTCTTCCTTGTGCTTTTTTCTACGTCTTTAATCGTAAATGATTGTTTTACTGTTTGTCCATCTTTTTCAATGATAACCGTATATTTCCCTGCATGCAAATAGACTTTCCCATTTTCAGCCGGTTTTAATTTTTTCTCATTTGCTTTAAAAGAGCTGTCAGTCGCTTCCAAATATTTTTTCAGTTTTTCTAACTCGATGGATAAATCATAAGTAGCATAATTCAATCCGGCTTCGCTGGTATCGGAAAAGATATGTAAAAGGTAATCATCCTTACCCAGAATTTTGATGGTAGAAATGCCGCTGGTTTTGCAATAATATGGAATTTCCAGTCCATCACTTTCAATAGTTTCCCATTCCCAGGTTTTGTTACCCCATTCCGGATTGAATTGAATATCCTTCAGTGCGAACAAGTGCAGCGGTTTGGCCATTAGTTTTTCATCGAGCAGTTGTATGTGTTCCACATTGGCTATGTATATGGACCGGCCATGTGTTCCAACCACGATTTCCTTATCCCGGGGATGAATAACCAGATCATGCACCGGAGCGTTTGGCATTCCGTTGTTCATACCCATAAATGATTTACCACCATCCAGACTCACATAAAGCCCGTGATCAGTTCCGACATATAAAATATCTTTATTAATCGGATCTTCCTTAATTACATTAACCGGTTCTTCAGGCAGATCTTTGCCAATTTGTTTCCAGTTTTTACCATAATCCTTTGATTTATAAACCAGTGCATCAAAATTATCCCATCGATATCCATTCAAGCTGACATAAACCGTACCTTCATCATATGCCGATGCATGGACCCGGCTGACCCAGTAATTCTCAGGTAATTTATCAGAAATACGCTGCC
>JARRPN010000594.1:0-2208 GCA_037382875.1 Calditrichaceae bacterium
GGAAAAATCATTGCTGATGGGCCGCCGGATCAGGTACTGCAATTTCAACTCATTCAGCAGGTGTATGGAGTCAAAGTATATATCGATGTTAATCCTTTAACAAAATCATTATATATTCTTCCCTATGATACGCAAACTAGTGAATCACTGTGATTTGATGGAAATTTGAATGATGCTTATATTAATGCTTAAATAAAAATGTATCTTTATAACAACTCAAATAATCTAATAGAGAAAGCTTGATTCTTGGACGAAACGATTCTTGTTGAAAAAGCGAAAAATGGAGACAAACTAGCTCTTTCTAAACTGGTGAATACATACAGCGGTAGAATATATAATGATTTTGTTAAAGGATTAACATCGATATATACTTTGACTCCATACACCTGCTGAATGAGTTGAAATTGCAGTACCTGATCCGGCGGCCCATCAGCAATGATTTTTCCTTTATCCATTAAGATAAGCCGTTCGCAGAATTGTGCAGCCAGATTAATATCGTGTGTAACTATGACGATCGTTTTGCCTTCCTCATCAGCAAGCCTCTTTAGAATTCGATAAATACCCTGCTGATGTTTAAGATCGAGAGCGGATGTAGGTTCATCCAGTATCATGAGTCTGGCTTGCTGAGCAAGAACGCTGGAAATCAGTATCATGAGTCTGGCTTGCTGAGCAAGAACGCTGGAAATAATGGCTCGCTGCTGTTCACCGCCACTTAAAGTTGAAAACGACCGGTTTTGCATTTCGATTAAATCCATCCTCTGCATGGCTTTATCCACTTCTTGTCCAGTATCCACATCCTGATGAAATATACCCTGCAAATAGGGAAACCGACCCATTTCTACAACCTGATGAACAGTAAATGAAAATGGAATTTCAACTTTTTGCGGAACATATCCCAGAATTTGGGCCAGTTGCTTTGGTTTATAATCTGAAATATGAGTTCCGTTCAAGGTGATCTTAGCCTGATTTGATTGCAACAAGCCGGCAATTATTTTGATCAGCGTGCTCTTTCCGGCTCCATTCGGGCCAATGATTCCGACAAATTCACCTTCGTTAATATCAATAGAAATATCATCCAGAATATTGTTATGTTCTTCATATGCAAAGGACAGATTTTTTATTTGAATGAGTTGATCAGACATAATATTTTAATTTCGTTATCAAAAAAATAACCCCGTCCGATTCACAGACAGGGCTATTAATATAATCAAAGCAATTTATTTAACTATTTGTCAAGATCGATTATTTATCACATTTACTGTAACCGCATTCCGGATCAATACAAGTGAGGCAACCATTTTCCATGCGAACACTGCGTTGATTACAATCGGGACAAATTTGAAATTCCGTATTTACTTTAGTATCAGCTGCGGCAAGGGCTTCACTTACTTCCGGCGCGAGTGTGCCTTCCTCTTTTTCTTCCAGACAACCAATTTCTTTGAAGAATCGCTCAATCACATCAGCAATTTCAGAATAAAAGGAATGGATATACTTTCCCTTCCGGTGGTATCCACCATTGGGATCGTGAATACTGCTCAGTTCTTCCAGAATAAATACCGGGTTAACCGATTTACGGAAAATGGCAGAGATCAATCGAGTTAAGACGGCATATTCAGCATTTTTTGTTAAATCTTTGCTGTTAATAAAAATTTCAATTGGGCGATTACGTCCATTCTGCTGGATGTACCCCAAAGTAATATAAACGCTGTGTTTGACGAAACCGCTGCGTAATTTATATACCTTTGCACTTACGATTTCAGGTCTGATTGCGACATGATCAGTACTACTATCGAGAGGCTCTTCGTGTTTTACCTCTTCAATCTCAAATTCAGCATCCTTGATTTTGTACATAGGAATTTCTTCTCTCCATTTTTGTGAAGTTCCTAGACCTTAACGTCCTTTTCCTTAATATAATGATAAACGGTTGTCAGGCGTTCATCCGGGGTAACAATAATATCGTCTCCCCTTAATGTAACTTCTTCCGAGCTATTTGCCAACAATATTTTAAAGGTTTTTTCTTTCATTCGCTGAAAATCTGTCTTTTCCGATTCCACGCTTAAAATTGGGTACCGGCTGCCATCACGATAGACTGTGATTCCCTTTAATCCGCGTTTCCAGGCATTTAAATAAATGGATGAAATCACTTCCGGCTCAATCGTCTCTTTTAAATTAACCGTCGATGAAATACTATGATCAACAAATTTCTGG
>JARRPN010000595.1:0-1671 GCA_037382875.1 Calditrichaceae bacterium
CCAGACTGCTTTATGCTGCCCGGCTTTTTCGGTCTGATTTAACAGGGTACGTACCAACTGACCGCGGATATTGAATATTTTTAATGAAACAAAACCCGGTTTTGGTATAGAATACTCTATATGGGTTGTGGAATTGAACGGGTTAGGATAGTTCTGTGCTAATGTAATTTTAGCCGGTTGAAAACCTGTAAGCCCTTCATCTGTTAAGCCTGTAGCTCCAATTTCCATACGCAATAAATACATATACTTATCTATTATAGGATCCCAGCCTAAAAATATTATGAGTGGGGATAAAGGAAAATTCATTGCGTATAAATAATTATGATCAACTGCAAATTTCTTTACGGTGCCATGGCTGTAGCGTAAAGGAACGCCCTGCCAGGTTTCTCCTCCATCGGTTGTACAACGTATACCGCTTTCGGTACCAGCCCAGCCATGCATATCATTAATAAATATAATACTGTAAATATTTTCCTGGGTGCCGCTGTTTGTTTTTCGCCAGGTTTCACCGCCATCCTCTGATTTTAATATGCGTCCAAAATCACCTACAACAAATCCGGTTCGCCTGTCAAGAAATTCAATACCCCTCAGATCTTCAACAACACCGCTATATATATTCTCCCAGGTTTGCCCGGTATCGGTTGTTTTTAGAATATTGCCTTCGCTTCCCACCACGAATCCTGTCCGGCCGTCATGGAAGTATGTGGCATAGATAAATTTACTATTAAGACCTAAATATACGGGTGTAATATCATTCCAGACATCTATGTTTTCAACATGTTCAATAGTTTCCCCACCATCATAACTATAATCACAGTAAAGTTTTGTTTTATAAACATCAGGTTCCGTTTCAGCACGTGCAATAAATGCCTTAAATAAGGTATCCCCATTAAGAGTAAATAAATATTGGTTGGTATTATGTAGCTTATGGAATGTTAATCCAAAGTCGGTCGAATAATTAATTGAAAGAATGCCATCTGTATCGCCGAAGGTTGCCCAAAGTGTATCCTGATCAAATCTGTCCAATAATATTGGGTTAAAATTATCAATAGGAATTTCTGATCCGGTTTCATCATAAAAGTGAGGTAATAAGGCTTGAAAAGTGTTCCCGTAATTATCCGAACGGTAAAAATTGTAGGAAAGATCTTTAGGGAAACGTTGAAGCGCCAATAATTTGCCATTATCTCCCGCTAATAATTGCTCCCACCAATGCTGATCGTGATCAGGAACTTTTATGGTTGTACCATAATCATCACTGTAGAGGAAACCTCCTGCGGGACCAGTCATTATAATACGGTTTTCGGTCAATATGCAAAACCGGCCATTTCCGGGGAATTCTCCATACCCTTCCGCATATCCCAGCCACTTTGATCCTGAAGATGTAGTTTTATACAGCTGGTTCCCGTCACATTCATCATCTCGGTCCTTTGTAAGAACAAATCCTGTTACCAGGTTTTCATCAAAGTAGATTTGCTGGAACGGGCCTACCTTTGTATGAGATGAGCCGGCACAAACATTATTTATCCAAGGGTTGTATCCAAAGCTTTCCGGACTCATCTTCTGCCATTGATGACCAGCATCTGTTGAAGAAAAGATAATTCCATCATTATTGTTATCAGATCCACACACCCAACCATGTGTACTATCTGCAAAGAAAACATCTTTTAGGGA
>JARRPN010000596.1:0-1671 GCA_037382875.1 Calditrichaceae bacterium
TGATAGGTATTCCACACATTTCCAAATGGTTTAAGTTCAGGCTTGATATTATCAGACAAAGAAAAATAGGCAAGGTTATTTGATGAGTCTTTATCAACATATCCAAAATAGTTATACCCGCCGACATAAATTCTGTTTTGATCATCAGCAAACAGAGATCGAACAATATTGGGACTTTGTGTTTTTATAAAGCGCCAGTTTTGACTATCATATTCTAATAAACCATGGGAGTTCCCAAAATACATAATACCACGATTATTTTGTGCAACAGCCCAATTCTGTTCATGCTGTCCATAAATTTTATGTCCATAATTTTTAATATATGGGATACCAATCGCAATCTGTGGATTTTGTGCATTAATAAATTGAAGAGAAAAAGGAATAACCAAAATGATTTTCAGGCAAAATATCCGAATGATCTTGTTTAACTTAGATTGATGCATTAATAATCAATTCCTTTTGATTAACCGGATCAGTTTAATATAAAATAAATCAGGGGGATCAGATATACAAATAAAGTTAACCAATTTATTGAACTTATTGCTAGACAGAATTTAGGACCAATTAAGTTTTTGAAAATCAGAAATTGATATATTCTTACTCTGATCCAATAAAATTTGCCAGTAATTTGATATAGGATGCCTGGTAATAAATAGCCGGCTCGGTTATGGACCATGCATTTTCCGGTACTCCATTATTCCAGTTTTTATAACACTTTTGCGGTGGCTGTTTGTACAGTTCAATCAGACTACCATCATATCGGCTATTGGGTCCACCGGTAACGTAACCCGGCGGTGGTGTTTTATCAAATGGCGAGTCATTCCGGAACCAGTCATGCCAGATTTCATCGGCGCAATACTCAGCTCCAAATTTATACATATTACTCAGGTATACAATCCCCAAAGGATTGACACCATGAAAGTAATGAAGAATACCCAACGATCTCTTAAAATATTTGTTTTTATTATCAGTTAAATTATAAGTAATAAAATCATAGTTGGCACTTCCTAACGCAGCGCGTGTATTATTGGATCCCCAGTTATATAATGGTTTCGGCAAATAAGCCATATATAAATCGTCCTGCGGATGAAATTGATATACATCCAAACCCTCACCCTGCCTTTGCCGATGCAGGCGTATCTGGTTTTTTGTATCAGGATCAGCATTTGAAAGTTCGGTATAATAGAATAAGGCATCGCCAATATGGCCAAGATATAAATAACGATACGTATCATAAAAAGGCGCAGTAATAAAGAAATGTTTCTTAACTATTTGATTGTATTTTTCATCCCCGGTCAAGGCATACAGATATATTGCTGAGACAACTTCCATTTCGTCCTGACTCAGTATAGCTACATCAGCATCACCTGATTTTATTTCCCCATTATCACATTCCTCTGATTTAGGATTATCTATGTACCATTGATATGATTTTAAGGCTCGTTTGTGCAAATCTTGGGCATATTCTTTTAGGTCATCAAACTGGCTAAAAACAATGGCCGCGTGCGCAAACATCCCCGCCGTTGCAATGGCAGCAGATGAACATTTTGGTCCATAAAAACGCGGACGCTTATCCTTGCTAGGCGGTGTAGCAACATTATAATCAATATTTCCTAATTTGATGAATACACCGCCATCATCCTGCTGCATCTTTTTAATCCATTCCAATTC
>JARRPN010000596.1:1677-3022 GCA_037382875.1 Calditrichaceae bacterium
CACCGCCATCATCCTGCTGCATTTTTTTAATCCATTCCAGCTCATATTTAACCTCATCCAGTAAATCCGGTATACCGTTGCCCGATTCAGGAATGTTAAAATCATCTGTAAAACATTCGGGATTCTGTTCATAGGCGGTCAGCAGCATGTGAATCGGACTGCGGGCAAAGGTTACATATTTATTATAATCACCGGCATCCATCCAGCCACCAGATAGGTCTTTTACCAAATCCGGATTTTGTTTATCAAACTGGTAATGGGCTTCACTATCCTGGCCGGTCCCCATAAAAGCAGCGGCATCAATCCAGGGTTTTTCAGCATAAGGTTCTTCTTTGGGATCATTTAGACGCTGGTAGTAGAATACACGCATAGCAGTTTTTAAAATTTCCTTATAAAGATCTTCAGTAATTTTAAATTTATATGACCCAACATTCTTCTCGTTATCAAAAATATAATAATCACCTTTTTCCGTAACTTTACTAAAATCAAACCACCATCCCTTGTCGCCAGATGTAAAATCAATGGCGCCTTTGTACCACTGCTGAATTGAATCGGAAAATACTACCTGATTATCATTCCAGGTACGAACTTCATATATGAGGCCGGGTTCAAAACTGTCTTGAGCATTAAAACCAATCTGGGGATCAACAATCACTGCAATTTTAGGATCGTTGGGACGATAGCCGAACTGATCGATCATGATATACTTCTGAACGCTATCCGGTTTAGCCGATAAGAGTTGAATTAATAGAAATAAAAATATTGAATTACTTTTTAAGAATGATTGCATTTTCGGCCCTAAAGGTAAAGTCTGTTGACTATAGAATTTTATCTAATATTGATTTTATCGTATCCGCCGTATAGCCTAAATCTTCTTCTGAATGGGCGGATGAAATGAACATAGCTTCAAACTGCGATGGCGCGATGTATATGCCCTGTTCTATTAATTTGCCAAAAAACTCAGCAAATTTATTTGTATCGGATTGGGTTGCTTCTGCAAAATTAGTTACCCCGCCCTCTTTAAAGAACAGGCAGCCCATAGAATTGACATAATTCAGGGACAGCGGCCAGCTTTTTTGTTTGATTAACTCTTTAGTGGATTCAAAAAAACTCACAGATTTTTTATTTAGCTGATCGAAGAATCCCGGCCGGGAAATAATTTCAAGTGTTTTCAGACCGGCTGCCACAGCTAAAGGATTTCCTGAAAGAGTTCCTGCCTGATAAACCGGACCGGCTGGCGAAACCTGTTCCATGATCTCTTTTTTACCGCCATAAGCTGCTACCGGTAATCCGCCGCCGATTACTTTGCCCATGGTTGTCAAATCCGGTGTGATATTATAAATGG
>JARRPN010000597.1:0-2394 GCA_037382875.1 Calditrichaceae bacterium
GAATTTAATGCGTAAATTAACAATTTTAATAGTATTGATTTTATTTTTTTCTTCTGTGAGTTTTTTATACGCGGATATTAAAAATACAACCCGTATATTTGTCGCCTTCATCGCATACGACCCCGATCCCAGCAAAATCAGAGCACGGTATTGTGATCGTGATAATATCTGGGATGATGACTGGATACTCATTTTATTTGATACTTTTAATGACCAGAGACGAACTTACGATTTTACCTGTAATCCTTTGGGAATTCAGGGAGATATGATAGAAACCCCTACAGGAGGCGGCGATGAGTGGGATGCTATTTGGGATTCCGATGGACGAATCACGGAAGAGGGATTTATTGTCGAAATGGCAATCCCCTTTAGTTCATTAAATTTCCCATCCGGAGAAGAAAACCAGATCTGGGGATTTGATGCGGTGCGTAGTTATCCGAGAAGCGTACGACATCATATAGGAACGTGGGTTAGAGATCGGGATAACAATTGTTATATGTGCCAGGCGGAAAAACTGATCGGTTTCGCTGGAGCTTCACCGGGGAAAAATGTAGAACTAGTCCCGACATTCAATGTGCTCCGGTCACAGGAACGCAGAGATGAAACATCCGGTCCATTTGTTAACAAAGACGAAAAATACGAACTTGGTTTGACCGGCAAATGGGGTATAACACCCAATTTCACTTTTAGCGGTACAGTTAATCCCGACTTTTCCAATATTGAAGCGGATATATTACAATTGGATATTAATAACCAGTTTGCCATATACTACCCAGAGAGCCATACATACCCGAACTTTGGCTGATCCAATCTGGGGTGCAAAATTTTCAGGAAAACAAGGCCGGCATGCCGTTGGATTCTTCTCCGTTCAGGATGATATTACAAATTTCCTGATTCCCGGACGTGAAGGTTCTAGTTCAGAATCGTTTGATAAAAGCAGTCAGGGTTCCGCACTCCGTTATAAGATGGATCTTCTTAAATCTTCAAATATTGGTGTAATTCTTTCGGACAGAGAAAGCAAAGATTATTACAATCGTATGGGCGGTATTGATGGCGATGTAAAATTTACACAGAGTGATCGGTTAACTTTCCAGGCTTTACAATCACGAACACAATACCCGGATTCTATCAGAATTAATTATGATCAACCTGATAAAGAATTTATCGGCAATGCTTATTACACTCAATATATCCATTCTACAAAAAATTATCATGTTTATGCAACACATAGGCAAGTGGATGATCAATTTAGAGCTGATCTTGGTTTTATGTCTCAAACCGGATTTAGATATTCCGAAGTTGGAGGACAATATCAATGGAGAAGGGACCCGGGACATTGGTATAACTGGTTAAGCATCGCTGCAAGTTATGATTATAAACGTGATATAGATGAAAATCTTATGCACCGCGCAGTTTGGGCAAGTTTCAATTATGAAGGACCTATGCAATCGCATATAAATATAAATGGAACATTTGGATCAGACAGATATGATCAGAAAAAATATAAAAATGTATTCAACATACAAGGTTGTGGAGGATTGAGGCCATCATCAATGCTTTGGCTGCACCTTTACTGGCAATACAGAGATCAGATCGATTATGCTAACTCACAATTGGGTAAGCGATTGCAGCTAAATCCTTCTACCGAGTTATCTTTGGGATTGCATTTAAAAATGGAATTAAGCCACACCTGGGAGATTCTGGATGTAGATGATGGACGGCTCTATACAGCAAACAGTAGTTATCTTAAACTTACTTATCAGTTTACGGAACGGATGTTTCTAAGAGCCATTCTTCAAAATGTTGATTATGATCGTAATAACGCATTGTATGAAGATGATGTAAATCCGGAATCACAGAACTTGTTCAGTCAAGTTTTATTTTCTTATAAAATCAACCCGCGCACAGTATTCTTCCTGGGATATTCTGATAACTACTATGGTAATCAGGATGTGGATTTAATTCAGACCAACAGGACTCTATTTACTAAACTGGGATATGCATTCACAAGATAAATAAATTAATCAATTACAGTTAGCAAATTATAGATTCGAAAATCGGACATAGAAATATATTGGTAACCATTATCAACATTCCTTAACTTGATTACTGATTAATTTCATCGGTTATTGCTACATGTCTGAAGAAATAAAAAGTACGTTAGAAAAATATAAACCATCCGTTAATACAAAATTACTTCTTTTAATTGCAGGTCTGGTATGGATGGGAACGGGTATCCTGCTTATCTCTATGGCTGCCACATGGTTATCCAGGACTATTCACATAAATATTTATTTCTATGCCGGAATCAGTATTCTATTAGCCATGTCTATACATCATTTTGGATTCTTAAAAATTGTAGATAAAAACATCGAACGCATACTGGAAATGAAA
>JARRPN010000598.1:0-704 GCA_037382875.1 Calditrichaceae bacterium
CCGCACGATGCCTTTAGTATTATGACTGCATTATCGATGGAAGCCAGCGGATTTGCTGAAAGAGGACAGGCTATTAAATTTGCAGATAAGGTAGGCATTGGTATGGATGGTCAGTTACCGTTAAATAGCTGTGGTGGTTTAAAAGGACGCGGGCATCCCGTAGGTGCAACCGGTGTGTACCAGGTTGTAGAAGTAGCCAAACAAATTCGGCAGGAGGTACCAGCTGAATTACAAATTAAAAAGAATAGTATTGGTATGGCTCAAAATATAGGCGGCAGTGGCGCCACCGTAATTACGACCATACTCAAGAAAATAGATTAGCAGGAGAGACTATGGATATTCCAAGATATTGGCGCTTAAAGAATCAGCGGTATCGTTTACAGGGCCGTAAATGCCAGGATTGCGGCAAACTAAGCTTTCCCCCAAGATTGGTATGCCCAAAGTGTAAATCGCGTAAATCTGAACCTTATGAATTTAACGGAAAAGGTAAATTATACAGTTACACAACTTTATATCAGGCGCCGGATCGGTTTGATCCCATGGTACCCTATGTTGTTGGGCTTATTGATCTTGAAGAGGGCGTGCGTGTAACGGCGCAGGTCACTGATATTTTACCAGAGGATTTGGAAATGGGGATGGATCTTGAGATGGTCGTGCGTAAGATATATGCAGATGGTGATAAAGGTCCTATCCTTTATGGGTAT
>JARRPN010000598.1:755-1240 GCA_037382875.1 Calditrichaceae bacterium
ATTTTTGAGGTTCTATCTTGCAACAAATTAATGAATCTTTACCTGAAGATAAAAAAGAGCTATATGCTCTGTTAAATAAACAGTTGATTGCCCTGATCGGAGATGAAAAAGACGTCATTGCAAACATGGCCAATTTTACATCTCTCCTTTATCATTCCTTAAAAGATATTAACTGGCTGGGCTTTTACCTGTATAAAGGCGGTGAGCTGGTTCTGGGACCTTTTCAGGGCAAACCAGCCTGTATTCGTATTGTCATTGGGCAGGGTGTCTGCGGTTTGGCAGCAAAAAAACAGGAGACGATTGTTGTAAATAATGTCCATGAGTTTGAAGGGCATATTACCTGTGATGTTGCCTCCAACTCTGAGATTGTAATTCCAATAGTCTATAAAAAGAAAATATACGGCGTGCTCGATATTGATAGCCCCAGTTTTACACGATTTGATGACGATGACAAGGCCGGTCTTGAACAAATGGTTGTCACACTA
>JARRPN010000598.1:1340-3009 GCA_037382875.1 Calditrichaceae bacterium
ATAATTTATAGAATGAGTAAATTCAATTTTTCAAGTAATAAATTCAAGGTGAAATATGAGTAAACGAGGTTTTGCCAGTGATAATAATGCTGGCGTTCATCCCGAAATTCTAAATGCTATTACCGAATGCAATGCAGGTCATACCATTGGCTATGGCGATGATCCCTATACAGAGAAAGCAGTACAAAGATTCAAAGAAGTATTTGATCAGGATGCGGATGTTTATTTTGTTTATGGTGGTACAGGTGCTAATGTACTTGGATTAAATGCTATCAGCCAATCGCACCAGGCTGTATTTTGCTGCGAAACAGCACATATCTATGTGGATGAATGCGGTGCACCGGAAAAATTTACAGGCAGCAAGCTGATACCGTTACCTTCGACGGATGGAAAGATCCACTTTGAACAAATTATTCCCCATTTACAATCGGTAGGATTTCCACATCATGTGCAACCGGGTGTTATCTCCATCTCGCAACCAACAGAATATGGTACTTTATACACTGTTGAAGAAATTCAGGCATTATCCTATTTTGCTCACCAAAATAATATGTTACTGCATATGGATGGCGCACGTTTGGCTAATGCAGCTGTGGCTCTGGATTGTGACCTCAAAGCCACATCATCCGATGCCGGTGTGGATGTATTATCTTTCGGTGGTACGAAAAACGGAATGATGTTCGGTGAAGCAGTTCTCTTTTTTGATCCGGATTTATCAATAGAGTTTAAATATATTCGAAAACAAGGGATGCAGCTTCATTCCAAGATGCGCTTTATTGGTGCTCAATTTTATGCTCTGTTATCCAATGATTTATGGAACAAAAATGCCAGTCACGCTAATGCCATGGCTAAAATACTGGAAGATAAATTAAAACAATTCGAACAAATTCAAGTTACTCAGACAGTTTCGACCAATGCCATCTTTGCCAATTTACCGGAAGACTGGATTCAACCATTGCAGGATGAATATTTTTTCTATGTCTGGAATGAGGAAACCAACGAAGTTCGCTGGATGACTTCCTTTGATACTGAGGCAAATGATATTCAGGATTTTATTCAAGCAATACAAAGATTAAGTGATAAAACAATTTAGAATATAATTTGAATAATTTTATTCCTTCACATGTATACTCTTTTAAATTACATACAATCTTGGAGGCGAGATGGAACAATCATTTAAACCGGACAAAAAATACTATGTAAAAGTTTTATTGATCCAACTTACCATAACGATAGCGGTTGCTTTGGGCGTGTTCATCATCAGTGCTATTATCAATGCAGCAGATGGTGATCCCCAGGCAAAATATATTATTTTGCTCATTGCGATAATAGGTATAGTACTGATGTGGATAATCTCAACAATTGTATCCTATTTATGGATTAAAAATCTGAATTATGAAGTACTTTCTGATCGTGTTAAAATTTATCAGGGTATTTTAACTAAAACTCAAAAGAGCATTCCATTTCGCATGATTACGGATTTTGCTATGGTGCGAACGCTATATGATCGCATGCTGGGTATAGGTTCAATTAAGATACAAACAGCAGGTCAATCCACCCAACCAACCGGCTATGAGGGCAAATTAGGTGGTTTGATTGATTATGAAACAAAACATGAAGCGTTAAGAGAACATATCGCAGCTCTGCAGCCGGGAACAAATACGACTCC
>JARRPN010000599.1:0-2394 GCA_037382875.1 Calditrichaceae bacterium
TCGCTCCCAGCTAGTGAACTTAATATTTTTGCTATTAATTTTTAGCATTTTAAACGGACTGGTATCTTCCTTTTTTTCATGACCTGCACAGATTGCACAGGGACAATTTTTACGTAAATATTCCGCAAAATAAATACTTTCGTGACCATCATCCCAACGAATGGTGATAACTTCGTCACTTATCTGGTCTATAGTTTCAGGATACATTTTTCTCGATACTTTATTTGCTTTTTTCTGTCCAAATCTGTACGAGATTTACAATAGTCTCCGCTGCTTTTTCCATATCCTGTATTGAAATCCATTCTTTCTGACTATGGAAATTATGACCACCAGTGAAAATATTTGGTGTGGGTAAATCCATATAAGACAGACGGGCACCATCTGTACCACCGCGAATTAGATTTTTGACAGGTTCCAGACCAGCTCTTTTAAAAGCTTCCAGCGCGTATTCTACAACATCAGGATGTTCATCCAGTTTGTATTTCATATTGCGATACTATTCTTTTATTTCAATCGATACGGAGCCAGGATAATATTTATCGGTTAATTCTTTTGCAATATTCTCTAATAATGCTTCTTTTTCTTTCAATCCTTCTACGGTGAAATCACGAACCAGCATCACGATTTCAGTCAGTTCCACACTGCCTTTCATGCCGTTTGGATGAAGATAACCCTCACGCTTTTCGGTTGTTTCTGGTGAGACTTTTCCATTTGGCAATCGATTGATAAATTCTGAAGCAATTTTAATAGAATTAATCATTTGTCCCTTGGCATAACCGGGATGTACATTAACACCTTTTACTTTCACAATGGCGGTATCAGCACAGAATGTTTCGTCCTCCACCTCGCCGGCTGTTTCCCCATCTATAGTATAGGCATAATCAGCGCCATATTGCTTTACATTAAAATATTTTGTACCTGTACCAACTTCTTCATCAACGGTAAACGCCACACGAATTTTTCCATGTTTAATTTCCGGATTATTTAATAGAAAAATAACAGCACCCATAATTTCGGCAATTCCAGCCTTATTATCTGCACCTAATAGGGTAGTACCATCCGTAGTAATGATATCATGCCCGATGCAGTTTTTGAGTGCCGGATTCATATCGAATTCTATAACCTGACTTTTATCTTTAGGCAGCACAATATCACCGCCCTGATAATTTTTATGGATAACCGGTTGAACATTTTCGCCGGAAACATCAGGAGAGGTATCCACATGAGCTATCAACCCAATCGTCGGAACTTTAAAATCTACATTAGCCGGCAGAGTGGCAAATACATAGCCATGTTCAGTCAGTTCAACATCTTCCAGGCCAAGTTCAGTGAGCTCATTAACTAATTTTTTTGATAATTCAAGTTGCTTCATTGTGCTTGGATAGGTTTCCGATTCTTCACTGGATTGTGTATCATATTTAACATAACTAAGAAAACGATCTAAAAATAAACTACGGTCAATCGAACTCATAATAAACCTCATATAATTAATTTAAAATCTTTATTTAGACATATTCTGCAATATCGAAATTATAGAAAATTATACAATTAAAAGCAAAGCATTTGTCTGAATGAATTTTGAAAATCATGTTTGTTTGATTATGTTACATCTTAATTTAGTATTTTTAACAAGGTTAATAATACAATCAACAAAATAAAAATATGGCTTACACCAAACTCATTGAGGAGTTAGAAAATATTAATAAATTTAATGCTATTCCGCTCCAAGAAGATATTGATCCTGCTGATCAACTTATACGGATAAATCTAAATCCATACAAACAACGAGACGGTAATATTGATGAGTTATTTGATACATTTTTCAGGACTTCACAAATATTTTGTTCCAATGTTGAAAATGTTAAAAATTATTTCGAACAAGCAATACATGCAGCTAAAAATAATTCAATACCATTTGATCCGGATGAATTAAGGACATTTTTTAAGTTGAAAAAATCTCAGAATTTTCCTGCCGTTCATCATTCGGATATTTATAGAAAATCATATCAGCCAGCCTATCGCATAGTTCTAAAAGAGTTATTATATTATTAATCTGAATGAGAAATTTATTAGTCGGGTAAATTGGTTCAATATATATGATATAGAATAATATTATTAAACATCGATATAAATTTTAGAAAGAAAACGGTTGAATTTGAAGTCATTTATATCTAAATATAATTTAAAGTTAATTATACATAAGCACTTTTGGAATCTTTATGGAATCTAGTATTGTATTAATGGCATTTGGTCTGACTTTATTTGCCGGGCTTGCAACCGGTATTGGCAGCGCGTTGGCTTTTTTTGCAAAAAGTACTAATACAAAATTTTTATCCGTTGCGCTTGGTTTTTCAGCCGGGGTCATGATCTACGTTTCAATGATTGAAATTTTTT
>JARRPN010000599.1:2420-3115 GCA_037382875.1 Calditrichaceae bacterium
AGCTATTATCGATAAACTGGTTCCTTCGATGGAGAATCCTCATGAAATCCATATGGTAGAGGAAATCCCTGAAGAAGGTACCTCAAAAAATAAACAAAAATTGATGCGCATGGGAATATTGACTGCTTTGGCTATTGGTATTCATAATTTCCCGGAAGGACTTGCTACGTTTATGGGAGCTCTAAAGGATCCTTCTTTGGGTGTTGCCATTGCAGTGGCTATAGCTATTCATAACATCCCAGAAGGCATTGCTGTTTCGGTACCGGTTTATTATGCTACGGATAATAGAAAAAAGGCTTTTACATTGTCATTCCTGTCAGGATTGGCTGAACCTGTTGGTGCGCTGGTTGGTTATTTCCTGTTTATTCAATTTTTCAACGATCTGATTTTTGGAGTTGTGTTTGCCTCTGTAGCGGGCATTATGGTTTTCATTTCCATTGATGAATTACTACCTGCTGCCAGGGAATTTGGAGAGCATCATCTTTCCATATATGGATTGATCACAGGTATGATAATCATGGCGGTCAGTTTATTATTGTTTTTATAAATAGATAAACTAATTATTATGTCAAAAGAACACGAACATAACCATCATGATCATTTTGATGATCAGCATGGCCATATCCATCACCATCATTCAGTAAAAAACCTTAAGGTTGCTTTTGCCCTTAATATTACATTTACTTTGATTGAGG
>JARRPN010000600.1:0-2494 GCA_037382875.1 Calditrichaceae bacterium
ATTCCCTCCACTCCGGTTGCAGCTTCACTGACATGATATTGTGACTGCAGGCAATTTCTGAGATAGACCCTTAAATCGTGATCGTCTTCTACAATCAGGATACGTTCGCGCTCCGGAGCAATCGGCTTATGGTGGATTTTTTGTAGCTTGAAAATGTCCTGAGGCCATTTGTGCGTGTCCTCACCATTATTTAGTTCATTTTCTGCAAATGCTTCTCTCGAGACAGGTATAGCCAAAACAAATTCGGCTCCGCCGTAATTGCTGTCCGCAACGGTAATCTCTCCCTTGTGCGCCTTGATAAGTGCATAACTTAAATGAAGTCCGATTCCGGAGGAATAACGATCCTTGCCATGAAAAAAGCGTTCAAAAATTCTATTCTTTTCTTCATCAGGAATGCCTTTTCCACTATCACGCACAATGATATTTGCCACGCGAATTTGTTCTTTCCAGATAGGTTTCACCTCCAGTTCGATAATCCCATTCCGGGGAGTATATTTAAATGCATTTGATATGATATTATAGAGCACCTTTTCCATGATGCTGGAATCGAAATAACACGTGAAATTTTTGGGTACTAAAATGTTAAAATGAATATTCTCATTATGTGCCTGCCACAGAAAAGCTTTTGCGGTGTGCTGTATAAATTCAGACAGGTTATTTTCACTAACATTCAGAATGTTGATATCGGCACTAATCTTTCTGAAATCCAGTAACTGGTTTACCAGAAACATCATCCTTTTTGTGTTTTTCGAAATAACCTGATAGCAGAATTCCTTCACTTCTTTTGTCAGATCCTTTTGCATCAAATCGTTGAGTGGGCCAATAATTAGAGAAAGCGGCGTTTTAAATTCATGTGCTACATCCGTGAAGAACTCCAGTTTCAATTCATGAATTTTTTGTTCTTTCTCATGATGCATGTGTTCAAGATGAATCTTTTGCCGAAGCTTATGTCTGTTGTAAAGGAAATACACAAAAAGAGCAGAAATGGATATGATAATAAAACTTTACAATAGACATAAGCTTCGGCAAAAGATAAATCTTGAACACCTGCATCATGAGAAAGAACATAAAATTAACCAACCAACTTGTACCTGAATTCACTCTCTCTGGCATCTATAATGTTTGAACCGGAAAATTCAAATGAAAAATTGTTTTGCCGGTAATTTAACCGGATCGTATCTGTGTCATTGATCGATTTTGACAGGATCGTACTCCCCAGCAAGGGGATTTCAGGTTTAATATATTGCTGGTGAACTTTTACTCCGGTAAGGTATACCTGGTTAATCCGGGTACTTTGCTTTATCCTGGAGGGATTAAACATATTGATCCCGTTGATACTTCCAAAGTATATATTCCCGTCTTCATCTTTATCAACAGCTTCCGTGAAAGTGCTGGTCGACAGTCCGTCTCTAAAGGAGTATTGTTTAACCTTTCTTGAATCTGGAGTGTATTCAATAATTCCCTGGGAATTGCTCAGCCATAATTTTCCCTGGTTATCCTCCATGATGGCCATTATTTTTTTGTCAACGATCCCTGGTGTGGAGATATGCGAAAACACATTCGATCCTTTTTGTTTTAGCAAAAGCCCGGCATCAGTTCCCACCCAGATATTGTCGTTCCGATCTTTGTAGAAACACCAGATTGCATTGTTGGCAATGTGATAACTATTCGACATCGTACTGTGGTAAAATTCCAGTGATTGAACTTTCCCCTCATCGGTCAGGTTTATTTTATAAATACCTTCTGAAATGGTACCTACCCAGATGCAATGGGATGAATGATCGTAAAAAAGCGTGAATATACGTTTATTGCGAAGCAATCCTGCCTGATCATACAGGTTATGTGCCCAGTCACATTCGTTTTTTGTTTGTATAATCAGTCCTGTATATCCTCCGTAATAGTTGTTTCCAGAACGGTCGCGACACATCGAAAAGATGTTTTGAATTTCACTTGCTTCATGCTCCGTATCGATTGAAAGATGAGTGAACTGAAGGTTGTTTTCTTCGGAGTGGAAAATGCCAAGATTACTGGTCAGGTAAATTTGAGTATCGAATTTATAGAATTTGATCGGAAAGATGTTCTGAGGCAATCCCAGTTTTTTTGTTGTATGATTATCAATATTGTGAAGATAACATTTGCCATTTTGCATCCCTAAATAGATATTCTTCCGGTCATATAGCAGCGCCTGAATATGTTGCGATGAAAATGGATCCAGGTTTAAAGGGACCTGTGTAAAATTCTTTGGTAATAAAGATGCAAAGCAAACCCCTTTACGGTTGGCAACCCAGATGGTGTTGGAGTTATCGCAGTATAGCGATGGAATGCTGCTATTAAATAAACTGCTGTATTTTTTATTGTCCTTTGAAATGTTATCGATAATCCTCATTGAAGAGGCATCAACCATATAGAGTCCCTGGTTCAGGGTGCCGGCCCAAATGATATTATCGCCTGAAGCACACAACGAAGAGATTTCGCTATCTTCAGCAACAGGTAT
>JARRPN010000601.1:0-2807 GCA_037382875.1 Calditrichaceae bacterium
CCAGTGCGATGGAACAAACTGCCGACAGTGTTATTCTTACGGATAAGCATGGCACAATTGAATATGTTAATCAGGCATTTGAAAAAACCACTGGTTATACTGCAAAGGAAGCAGTCGGAAATACACCGGCTATTCTAAAATCAGGGCATCATGATTCGGCATTCTATGCATCATTGTGGAACACAATTCTGGCAGGAAATTCATACGTAGGAACTATAATGAACAAGAAAAGGGATGGTAAACTTTATTGGTGCGAACAGTCGATAACGCCGATGAAAGATGAATCAGGCAATATTTCTGATTTTGTCTCAGTCATCAAAGATATCAGTGAACTGAAAATTAAGCAGGAACAGGATTTTTACCTGCGGATCGCCCGGGAAGTGCAACAACGATTGTCCGGGATAAAAATTTCTGCTCCAGGATTCGATATTGCCGGGATGACTCACTCGGCACTTGAAACAAGCGGAGATTATTTCGACTTTATACATACAGCAGACGATCATATTCTTCTGGCTGTGGGTGATGTTTGCGGTCATGGAATCGGGGCAGCACTAATCATGGCAGAAACACGTGCTTACCTGCGTGCCTTTGCTAGACTACAATCCGATCCTGAAAAAATTCTAAAAATGCTTAATGACGAACTATCCGGTGATCTCGATGAATATCATTATGTCACTTTAATTTTAGTCAGGATCGACATTTTGAGAAAGAGTCTTGTTTATTCCAGCGCTGGTCACATTCCAGCTTACATTGTCACATGTAACGGTGAAGTAAGCAATATTCTCAATAGTACGGGCATGCCATTAGGATTTTTAACAAGCGCGGAATATTCTGTGAGCGAAGAGATTTCACTTAACTCAGGTGATATATTATCCTTGATTACTGATGGTATCACTGAAGCCATGACTAAAGATGAGGATGAATTCGGACATGAACGTATGATAAATATTCTTAATTCTCACAAAAAAGAGTCAGCACAGGAAATAGCTAAAAATCTCAATCGTGAAGTATGCCTTTTTGCTGGTCAGGAACAACTTTTTGATGATATCACATCCGTAATATGTAAAGTAGCTTAACAGAATAGATAAAAACAAATTATTGTTATAAGCGAAAATAAACAGTAATATTCTGCGGATATTTATTACAGAAAATCGTATTTTAGCATAAAGAGGTTGTATGGCGGAGTCAAAAGACAGAAGGACCTTCGATCGATCATTAAATACAAGTATTACGGCATTCTTAATTCGTTCAAATTGGTTTACTCTTTTAAAATTTAAATCTAGAGGTAGTGCAGCTATCCAGAAATTGGGTAAAGATCAGCTCAAGGATTTGTCCGCAAGCGGATCATGTATAATTAGTAATATCAAATTCGAAATTGGTGATTCCATTCATCTTATTATTTATGCACCCCGCCGGAAAATTGTTTTTATTAAAGGATTAGTCCGCTGGGCATTTGCAGCAAAAGCGAAAAACAGCTACTACGTTGGAATTCAATTCAAGGCTTATGGCAAAGGGAAAAAGTATAATTCGTATAAGAATTTAAACCTGTTGCGCGAATACGTTCACGGCAATATCAGTGGTTAATAACTGACTGATGTTTTATCGTTTTATTATTGATATAATTCAATTTAGATCTTCTTTTAAATAATTCNACAATAAAGATTACGCAGGATTATATTGGTTATCGAAAATCAAAGGACAAACCTTTATTAATGTATCATATGAAGGATTAAGAAGAACATCAAGCTACATTAATGGAAATACCGATCAGCTAGCCAAGCAAATACTTACCGATCTACTTAAAAGCATATAAACTATTGGATTAATTTTCAATAATGCAGGGACAAAAGTTATTTCATTTTACCCTTGCAAATGTAACAACTGGCATTTAAACCGCTATCCAATTAGTTGCGGATGCTAATTTACACTTCAATATTGAATTACGAGCCTGCCCGGTTCAGACGGCGTGGTTCAGCCACCTTGATATCCGGATTATTTACTACACTTAAGTTTTTCTATATCCTTGAGACCAGTAAAAACAGTCCCTGATAGATCATTTACTAAATATTTTTTACTGGGTATTGATGTATCTTCAATAATTATTTTTGAATTATTTGTTACAGATAACATTAGTTCTAAATGTTCGCTTATAATTAATAAATTATTATTTTGATTGAGCTCAATTCCTAATAATCTATGATGCTCTCCCCAAGTATTTAATTTTTTATCAACAAACGTTTGAGAAACCGATATCACTTCTGTCACCAATAATTTAGATGTTATAGTCTGAAATTTATTAATTGGAACTATAAAAAAGAATTTTTCCTTATGTCCGTTTTCATAATATATTCTTTTTAAGTTCAATGAAAATATTTTCTGTTTTTGTTCATAAAAATCTTTATCAGATAGAATAACCGCATCGTGCAAGTATGAGCTAATTAGTTCTAAATTTTTTAATGTTGTTTTTATCATAATTCCTCAAAACTTTGTGAAGACAAATCATCAGGATTATCAGCCATCATAGCCTTACCATTCTTAGGGAAGCCAGATCCTGTTGAATACATCATATCCGTGTTTGGGACGTATTCTTCGGATAGGTTAACCGGGCAAACTGAGCCCAGGCTCATGATAAATTTGATGCCTTCAGTCACTGACATGTCCAGTTTGACTATATCAGTATCCCGCACCAGAATGACGAAACAGATGCCCAGGTAATCTCAATCGCGCCTGGTAATCATGTTGTCACATCCTGCGGCTTCTTGACCAATGATGGAGCTTCAATCAGGTCAATTATAGGTTATGCTAAC
>JARRPN010000602.1:0-2527 GCA_037382875.1 Calditrichaceae bacterium
CCCGATTTATCGGGATGGGGATAGTTATTTGGAATAATTTTTCAAGGCGCTATAAATAAAAAAACCGCTTTAATACGGTTTTTTTATTTGAATATTTAATATCCTAACTGCCTTAACTTTAAATCATCCCGTCGCCAGTTTTCATTTACTTTCACACGTAGATCCAAAAATACCTTCCGCCCAAGAAATTCTTCAATCTCTTTGCGTGCACTTCCGCCAATCTGTTTTAATGTTTCTCCACCTTTGCCGATCAGAATCCCTTTTTGGGATTTACGCTCAACCAGAATGACGGCATAAATATAATCTTTGCCTTTTTCACGCTCTTTAAATTCTTCAATAACCACTTCAGTAGAATAGGGGATTTCATGATAGAATTTTTCAAATATTTTCTCCCGAATCAATTCACCTACAAAAAATCGCTCAGGATGCTCGGTTAATATATCCGGTGGATAGTATGGAGGACTTTGCGGTAAATATTTAAGAATTTCATCTTCAAGTAATTCAAGACCATCTTCTTTTAGAGCAGAAATTGGAATAATCGCTTTTGCCGGAAATTTATTATTATAGATTTCGATAAGTGTGAGAAGATTCTTTTTCTCAATAAGGTCAATCTTATTTAGTAGGATAATAATTGGTTTACTCTTTGGAATATGATCAATATTTTCAGAATGGATGGGATGATTTTTACTCTGCGCATCGATAATTAAAATAATGATATCCGCATCTTCCAATGCCTCGGCAACATGGGTCATCATCTTTTTCTGAAGTTCATAGCGCGGTTTTAATATTCCTGGCGTATCAATAAAAACAACCTGATAATTATCCTTGTTTAAAATGCCAAGGACTCTTCGACGTGTTGTTTGTGGTTTGGGAGAAATGATAGAAAGTTTAATATCTAGAAGAGCATTCAACAGAGTTGACTTGCCGGCATTCGGCAATCCAATAATCGCTGCATAACCGGCTTTATAATCTTTAGGTATGGATTGCATTACTAAATTGCCTTTGTCAATTTTTCAATTAACAATAGTCGTTTTTTAAGTTGCTTATAAATTCCAAAAGTACTGAATTTTTAATTAATTGTTTTACAATATTATTGGAAATGGGACGAATTATAAATTTTTCTCCATAGTCATTTTCAACTGTTTCAAAATCTTCTAATTCACCGGCATTTTGTTCTTCAAGCCATTTTTTTGTAGAAAGTGTCAGAGATGTTTTTGTGGGTAGATCATAACCGATGTTTAAATAGGTTACACGCTTGTTTGCTGATTTGGCTGAACTAAAGGAAAGTGTTATTTGAGCATCATTAATTTTGCCACTAAAAACCGGTCGGGCCAGAAAACTTTTACGTATAATCTTGCCTTCAAAATTATCTTCCAGCGCCAGCATATTTCGATGTACTACGTCCCATAACGATTTACGTATATAAAGTAAAATAATCCAGACAATTAGAATGGCGACGCAAATAATAATAAAATACATCATTGTGATGGCTCGATCCTAATAAATATGAAACGGCAATGGGCAGAAAGTAACAATAAATATAATATAAGAAAAATAGCCCACAGCTCTTCTCCTGGCATCAAGTTTTATTGAGTTGTCCAGAGTTGGCGGGTGACGAAATCGGATAAATACCAAAATTAATATTATCCATAATACCCAGATAAAGGAATGAAAATTAGATATCAGATAAACATTCAAGACAATAAATAGTATAAAAGCAGCTTTAGCAATATATCTTGCCCGATCGCCAAACAGGGCATAAGTAATATGTCCACCATCCAGCTGACCGATAGGCATTAAATTAATCGCTGTAACCAGAAGACCAAACCAACCGGCAAAAATAAATGGAAAATGATAAATTTCATCCATTGGTAAATGCTGAGCATTAAATACATGTATCAGATAATCAAATAAAAAGGAATTACCGAGTACTATATTTAATCCTTCATTATCATCCAGTGGATGTATCTGCGCAATGATATTTTTAACGCCTGCAGCATCCGGTAACTGATTGAAGCCAACAATTAAAAAAATTAAACTGGCGATGAGCCCGGCCAGGGGGCCATTAACACCAATATCAAATAAGGCCTTTTTATTGGGAATAGATGATCGCATTTTTATAAATGCTCCCATCGTACCAGGATGAAAAACAAATGGGATAAAGAATGGTATAAAATAGGGCAAACTGGCATTCATTTTATAATAGCGGGCTGAAAGATAGTGTCCCATTTCGTGGCAAAAAAGAATGGTTAACAGGGCGAATGAATAAGATGAACCTGCTAACAATTCCTGCCATGAAACAAATGGATCATGCCCAGTAAGCAAGGAACCGGTGACCATAGTGGATATAATTGTTAATAAAAATAAAATAATATTAGTAAAATATTTATTTTTCGGTGCGCTACTGGTTCTCAACACTTTTAGGATAAATCTGTCTCCGGATTTTTCAAGACTGGATACAATGCCTTGTTTAAATAAATTTTGCTGAATTGTTCCGAGTTCTTCACGGGTGATTTTCGATTTTTTT
>JARRPN010000603.1:0-1633 GCA_037382875.1 Calditrichaceae bacterium
TGCATAGCTTTCCAGGCCGGTAGTATGGCCGCAAAATTGGCCGACACAATAATCATGATTGTAAGTATTATATACATTGCTGCTGGCAGGAAAGGATAGAGCATCGCACTCGATCCAAAGCTTTCCAGACTGGCTGAAAATCCAGAAAGATCAAATCCGTTTATGTTGAAATAATGTATTGTAATCGCAGCCACTATGATTCCAAGTATCCCACCGGTTAAGGATAGAAAAATGGTCTCAAGCAGTATCATCGTAAATACTTTTATTTTTTTCATACCAATGGCAATCAGCATGCCCAATTCACGGATACGGTCCATCACCGACATCAGCATTGTGTTGGTGATACCAAAGAGAAGAGCAAAGAGAATAATAGCAACAAATAAGTAAGTAAATTGCTGAAACATAGTTTTGACAAAAACGATACCCGGTACTAATTCTTCCCAGGTTTGTACCTGAAGAGATGAAAATTTTGATTTTAATTTGGCATCGAGTGCCGGAATAAGATCAGGTGATTTGAGACGAATTGCTATTTCATGATATATTGGGTTTTTTTCGAAATCCCAGGCCTGAGCCGTTTGTAAAGATTCATCTGTTTCTCTGGCCAGACTCCGATATAAATCTGTTTGCCGAACATAAACATGAGTCTCATCGAATTGAGCAGATTCCGTTTTGTATATTCCAACTACACGGCAGGCAAGGTATTTGATGTCTTCCTGTATACCTTCAAAACTGAGAATTACTTTGGATCTGATCTTTAAGTTTAGCCGTTTAGCTAGTTTTTGACCGATTACAATCTGGTTTTTTCGTTCAGATTTAAAATAATCACCTTCGATAATTTTTTCATATATTTTTGTAACTTGCTTTGCTTTTTGCGGATCAATTCCATTAATTTTTACGCCGTATGAAGATGCTGGTGATGCTGCCATCCCATAAATTAATGTCCTCGGAGAGACGGCTTTTATTTCATCATATTGTTTTAACTCATTTAATATTTGAGCGCTATTTGGAATATAATTCTTTATAAGCTTGTCTCTATCGTAATTCATTTTATGAATCTGGATATGACCTAAATCCCTGTTTACTGCTGACTCGACCATCGATTCACTCATCCCCATAAAAACAGCACCAGAGAATAATCCGCCCAACAATCCAAACATTATAGAGATTATTACAATTAGACTTCTTTTTTTATTACGCCAGATATTTTTCCAGGCGAGTGCTAAAATCATTTATAAACTCCTTCCTTAATGATGCAGTGCTTCAACTGGTTTTAGACTTCTGATGAATAGCAATGGATAAGTCGAAGCGCCTAATGCTATGATAAAAACTACCAAAGCCTGCGCGACAAATAATGATGGATCGATACTGAAATTAAAGATCGGCTCAATGCCCATGGAATCGAACAATTGGACACTTTCACCGGTAAACCGTAGCGGATTTAAGTGCAAATAATAGATGATTGGAAAACTGGCTATCATACCTGCAACTACACCTACAAATCCAACAAAAATGGATTCAATTGTTGTTACGATCATCAGTCGCCATCTACGCATACCCACAGAAATCAGAATTCCAAATTCTTTATACCGTTCTGATACCATCATCATCACCGTGCCAAATACACCAAATGTTA
>JARRPN010000604.1:0-1631 GCA_037382875.1 Calditrichaceae bacterium
ATCCATTTACTAAAGTAGCAACTTCCTGACCCAGCATGTTATAAACTTTCAAGGAAACTTTTCCAGCATCAGCAATTGTATAACTAATGGCTGTGGTTGGGTTAAATGGATTTGGATAGTTCTGAGATAATACAAAATCAGCCGCATAATTAGTCGGATCTTTAATACTTACAACTCCCGTTTCTAAGGTAGTTTGTAGTCTGGCATGTTCTGCATCTCTCTGAGCTTCCCACGCAGCCATTTTATCCGGGAACCAGTTCAGGTCGCCAATCGGGAAGCCGCCAAGACCTGCGTTTACCAGATCTGCATCATCGTAAGAAAGATCAACGGGAATAGGAAAATCAGCAAAAACGAAATATGTTTCTTCCGGATTAGCCGCTGTACGCCATGATGTCATTGGAGTTCCATAGCTTGTATCAACTGCTGCAATAGAATAGGCTTTTATTTCTGCAAGCGAAGTTGTAAATAAATCCGCGGGATCTGCAAAATTAGGTAATTTATTATACCATGCACCATTATTACAGTTATCCTCAGCATCAAATATAGAATCAGTTCTTGTGTTCATGGTAATCATCTGGGAAACCCATTCCGTACTGCCATTAACTTCATTAGAATTCAACGTTGAAACGACATCGGAAAGAGACGGATCCCAGTACGCCAGGTTCCTGTCGGCATAAAAACTTGCGCCGTCTGCCTGGAATGTAGAATCATCACGCAAATTAACAAGGCCCATGGGCAGGCCATCCGGATCAACTTCTCCCACGTCAGCATCATAAAGGACAGGGCAATAGCCGTGTACCTGGACATTTATAAACATATTATTCGTGACGCTCATATTCGCCGTATTTCCGTTATTCATCAAAACGAAACTGGAGTTGTTAATAAAGTTATTGTGATTGAAGATCGTTTTATTAACGGTCCAGCCTTCTCTGAATTTATATAAGATACCCTGGTTATGCACGTGCGTACAGTTTTCAACAACAAGAGAATCTATTTTAAGACCAGAATTATTATTAAAGTCTGTGACACCACCGTTACGACGACAGGAATGACCACTCAGATTCACCATGTAGCTGTTTGTGAAAATTACTCTGGAGCCTGTTGGCGGGCCGCCAACCCAGGTCCACCAGGTATGCTCCATAATGCAGTTATCTACCTGAAGTCTCAGATCGGGTCCATTAAAATTAAAGAATGCCCATCCGACGGTGTTGCCTGAACTATTTCCTATTTCAAGATCGACGTTTTTAATAAGCAGGTTCTTACCAATGTTGATACCTCCACCCGTGTTAATGCCTGTTCCATATGCACCACTAACAACCGGCGGCGCCATTCCCTGGCTTGTCTTCAAAGATGCTTCATTCTCTCCCATAATGATGGTCTTATGATCTGAGGAAGTGATAGGATTATTTTGACACGAATAAACTCCATTGGCTTTTAGCACATAAACACGGCCTGCAGGCGCGAGGCTGTCTGAAGTCATAAGAAGAGCCAGTGTATTTATATCCTCGAACTCAATATCATCTTTTACCCAAAGAGTATCACCACTTTGGCTCGATACATACTGCATATCCTGAGCGAACGACAACGCTACAAGAAGAAAAATAATTACGAAAAGTAATTTAAAACTTGTC
>JARRPN010000605.1:0-4548 GCA_037382875.1 Calditrichaceae bacterium
GAAAATTAAAGTAAAACCTCCGACCAATACATTTAAAAGTCCTAGTACAAATGCCGTCTCGATTATTGTAAAAAATTTTGGAAGTAAAAATATCCAGGCCAGTGAACCGGCTAAGGCTCCGATGTAGTCCATTTTCAGTACCGCACCGATATTGAATTTAAGTTCGCTAATGTAAGTTTCATTTATTCTTGTTATAAGTGGTATTTCGAATCCGATAATCAAACCAATAGAACAGATAAATAAATACTGGATTAAGATATAATATTCATTGTATTGACCGTAAAAAAATAAAAGAGCTATGGGACCAAAAGCGCCCAATAGACCAAGTAAAATTTCATATAGAATAAACTGATCGATTAAAAATTTATTTGAGAAATATTTTTGAACATCAGAACCAATACCCATAAAAAACATCATTACACCGATTATAATTGCCCATTGCCGGACAGAGTTACCTAATAAATCGGATGCGACTTTACTTAATGTATATTCATAAGCCAAACCGCACGCCCCCATGATGAACATGGAAAGGTATAGCACGGCGCTAGACGCATTACGCAGCCGTAGCAAGCTAAAAGGGAATTGTGACTTAAAGAATGAGTGCATGGATTATGTTATTTTCTAATCAATTGTGTCATCAAGTGGCGATCATCATGGTGCTGCGCTTGTCCATGAGCTAAAAATAATAAATCCTAATTTCTCTTTTTTTGGTATCGGTGGTGACGAGCTAAATAAAGAGGGAATGGAAATTCTATTTCATGTTGAGGATATGGCCTTTCTTGGTATTGGAGAAATCATTCGTCATTTACCCTTTATCTGGAAAGTAAAAAATACACTGGTTGAAAGGGCTAAAAGTGATCAACCGGATTGCGCGGTTCTCATAGATTATCCTGGTTTTAATATTCGGATTGCACAGAATTTAAAATCGTTAGGCATACCCGTTCTTTACTACATCAGTCCACAGCTCTGGGCCTGGGGACAAAGACGAATTGATAAAATACGAAAATATATTGATAAAATGATTGTCCTTTTTCCATTCGAAAAGAAATTTTATGAAAAACATGGAATTGAAGTAGAATGTGTCGGCCATCCATTGGTAGATAAGCATGCCGCTTATGTATCTGTACAGATAAAGCCGTTTACAGGAAGTTAAATCACTTTTGCCCCGAATGATTGAAACAGCGCGTCAGTTATTTAAAGATTATAAAATTCAAAAAGCGGAAATTGTAAAAGTAAATCATTTAAATATTAACTATTATTCGAGTCTGCTTGGTGAGAAAGATAATTTTATTTCCATTGCTGAAACCGAGTTATTTAAACGTTTGCCCGAATATGATGCTGTAATCGTGGCATCTGGTACTGCTACACTGGAAACCGGATATTATGGTGTGCCTATGTTAATTGTATATCAGGTAAATCCACTGACCTACTGGTTGGGACGTATGTTCATTAAGGTACCATTTATTGGGCTGGTTAATATTGTTGCGGAAAAACAGGTGGCTTTGGAATTAATTCAGAATGATTTTACGGTGAACAGTGCTGTTGAACATTTATCTACTATGTTAGAGCCGGATAATAATCTGGAAATCCGTCAATCAATGCAGATTATCAGGAAGAAACTCGGGGAACCGGGTGCTTCAAAAAGGGCAGCTGAAGTAGTGAATAGATATTTAAATAGATAAATTGCAGAGTTATACCCCTCTGTGTCCCCCCTCAGTTAGGGGGGATTAAGAGGGGTGTTTTGATTACTTTTAAATTCTAAATATTTTGACAAAACCTATTTTAAATTTCGAAACCGTACAATTCGATTACAAAGATACGCATCTAACTGTTAATAAAGTTGAAAATCTTGATGATTTGGTTAATCAGATCACCGATGATGAATTTAACAAAGATGAGCGCATGCCTTATTGGGCTGAACTCTGGCCTTCTGCCATTGGTTTATCAAGATATATTAAAAATAATACAACTTCATTGCTTTGCACAGATTATGAAAATAATGCTTTAATTCTAGCCCGAAAAAATTTTCAAAAAAATAATATCAGACTCCCACATCTAAAATGGCTTGACTGGCGGAATCCAAAATTGAATAAAAAATACGATATTATTGTTGCATCGGATGTACTTTATGAAGAACGGTTTTTTCAGCCTTTACAGGAGGTATTCCATAATTATGTCGAAGAAGATGGACAAATTTTAATTGCGGAACCCAATCGAGAAATAGCAGTTCCATTTTTTGAAATGCTTAAAAATAAAGGTTATGAATATACTAATGATTTTGAAAAAGTGGATCAGGGAGGAAAGACTATAATAGTTTCAGTTTATCTAATGTGGAAATTAAAATGATTCCAAAAAAATAAATCCTTGACTTTAAATTAATTTACTTTTATATATTTCAGCAAAATTAATCAGGGGGAAATCTTAAAAATTTTTTGGAGGATTTAATCATGCCACTAACATTACCAGATTTACCCTATGCAAAAAATGCTTTAGAACCGCATATAAGCGAACGCACCTTGGAATTTCATTACGGTAAGCATCACCAGGCTTATGTTACCAATGGAAACAATATGATAGCCGGAACTGAATTTGAAAATTTACCAGTGGAAGTTATTATTAAAAAAACAGCAGATAATAAAGATAAGGCAGGTATTTTCAATAATGCAGCTCAGGTATGGAATCATTCATTCTATTGGAAATGCATGAAAGCTAATGGCGGTGGTAAACCTGCAGGAAAAATAGCCGATAAGATTAAGGCTGATTTTGGTAGTTATGAGCAGTTTTTAGATGAATTTAAAAAGGCTGGTGCCACCCAATTTGGCAGTGGTTGGGCATGGCTGGTGCTGGATAATGATACACTTAAGGTCGTCAAAACAGCCAATGCCGAGAATCCAATCACAAAAAATCTTAAGCCACTTCTGGTTGTAGACGTGTGGGAACATGCCTATTATCGGGACGACGATTCTGGAAGTCCAGATAATAGGCAATTGTAATAGTAGCAAGAGAGGAATTATTTCCTCTCTTTAGTATCTTTCATTTATAAACAAGTTATATTTATTAAAATGCTTAAAAATTAATAATTTGTGTCGATGGATAAAGCCTATAGATAGAATTAAAACTAGGTTATAAATGATTTTTGCAAATCTGGCGGATAAATAGTATTTTCCGGTTCCTCTTTGGACAGGATGAATTTATCGAAACCAATTTAATAAATGAAATATGAATACAGATAAAGTTCGAATATTAGTTATTGATGATGATCAGGCACACCGTGAAGGCATGGTGCTTTTACTCGAAGACGAAGGTTACCAGGTTGATGAGGCGGATGGCGCTGAACCGGCGATGGAGCTTATCAATCAAAATCAATATAATTTGATTATTACTGATTATAAAATGCAGAATATTGACGGGATGGAATTGCTAAAAATGATCAATGATCATGACCCGCTGTTAAAAGTAATTATGGTCACGGGTTACAGTTCCATAGAACATGCTGTTGAGGCTATCCATCTTGGAGCTCTGGATTATATACCAAAACCAGTTGAGCCGATCAAATTGAAAAAAGTAGTGAGCCGTGCTATTAGTGTACCGTCGTTAGAACATGAATCCCCACAAGGAGCTGGCAAAATTCCGGCTAAATATGTCCATTTTGATGAGATCATTGGAAAGTCTCGTGCAATTAAAAATGTAGTTAAAAAGATATCTCAGGTTACCAATATTGATGTGCCGGTTCTTGTTTTTGGGGAAAGCGGAACCGGAAAAGAACTGGTTGCCAGGGCAATCCATAGCGCTTCAAACCGCAGCGAACATCCTTTTGTAGCTGTAAATACGGGAGCTATTCCAAAAGAATTAATTATATCTGAACTTTTTGGTCATGAAAAAGGCGCGTTTACCGGTGCGGTGATGTCAAAGAAAGGAAAGTTCGAGGAAGCCGATAACGGTACTTTATTTTTAGATGAAATCAGCACGATGAGTGAACAGGTTCAGATCGCTTTATTACGGGTATTGGAAAATCAGCAATTTGAACGGGTCGGAAGTAATCGTACTATTCCGGTTAATGTACGCGTCGTAGCAGCCACCAATGAAAACCTGGAATCACTTATTACGGATGGTAAATTCAGGGAAGATTTATTTTACAGATTAAACGTATACTATATTGAATTACCACCATTGCGTGAAAGAAAAGAAGATATTTTGCTCATTGCCGATTATTTTATCGATCGATTCAATACGGAATTTGGAAAGAATGTCAAATCCATTGATGATGAAGCTGCTGCTATACTGGAAAAATATCTTTGGCTGGGTAATGTGCGTGAGCTGCGCAATATTATTTTACGAGCTATGGTCTCTGCTAAAGATAGCATCAAAAAGAAAGATTTATCTGATACTCTAATTAAAGGTATTGGCAAGGGTGAAGAAATACGTTTCCAGGCTGGAACCTCTTTACCGGATATAGAACGGGTCTCCATCATCAAAACACTAAGAATGGCTAAGGGCAATAAATTAAAGGCTGCCGAAATGCTCGGAATTAGCCGACGATCTCTGTAC
>JARRPN010000606.1:0-2494 GCA_037382875.1 Calditrichaceae bacterium
TATGGGTGCACAAATTCAGGAAGTATATATTCCTGATCTGGATGCAGGTCGTGTTGCGCACCTTATCAGTATTGCTGGTGAAATGGCACAGGCTATGGATCGGTATCATGATGAACATCATAAAGAACACGGATTGGATGTACGCATTAATCTTACTTTGGCGCGTGCGTTTACCTTACTGGATTATGTTAATGCGCAAAAGGTACGTACACGAATGATCAATCATTTTAAAAATGCATTTGAAGAAGCCGATGTGATTGTCACTCCTACAACCGGAGTTGTTGCGCCAATTATACCCAAAAAAGCTTTACCCTATGGTGATTCTGATTTAACGACACTAACTGAGCTTATGCGATTTACTACGACGGCGAACCTGACTGGGCTACCAGCCATCTCGTTCCCTGCCGGATACACACAGAAAGATTTGCCGATTGGTATGCAAGCCATCGGACGTCCCTGGGATGAAGTAACATTGCTCCGACTTGCTCTCGTTGCTGAAGGTTTAATAGAGAAAAAAGTACCGGAAGTACATTTTAATATTTTATAAAATCAATTAATTAAAACATCAGGAAAGAAGATCAAATATGAAAAATATTTTCGTCATTTTGATGGGGATTATTTCATTGTTATATATTTTAAATCCTACAGCAGGCATATTTGAGCTTATACCCGATAATCTACCCTTTGTTGGCAATCTGGATGAAGCTGGTGCAGCGGCATTACTGATGATGTGTCTAAGATATTTTGGACTTGATTTAACAAGGATTTTTCAGAAGGGATCAATAAAATCAGATAATAAAGATAATTCCACCAAGGATGCAAACTAATTCCATCAGATTAAAAAATAGTTTGAACAATAGTCTTAAACCAATTAGTTTGGATATATTAAAGTCTATTTTTGCATTCAACCTGTGAAATATTAAACTTTTACAAAATTTTGACATTTAAATTACATTACCATGACAACATTTCTGTAAATACAAATTATGTTTGCCATAAACTAAGATAGATTATTTAGGGCAAAGAAATATGTATTGGGTGGATGAAGAAAAAGGGCGAAATTTTTCTGATATAATATCTAACAAAAACTATTTATTTCTGGTCTTCTGCAAAGAAAAGCATCTAGTTTCTTTTTACTCCAACATACCACAGATATCTAAGACAACTAAAATCCGCAATCAAAAATTCAGAATGAAAGAGAAAAATTTGAACTATTCAAGGATGTTGACAGTTTTCGATTGGCTAGGTCATACAAAATGCCAAACAATCAAATCCAAATATATATTACATACATAGATGCTCAAACGGGTAATGAGAAAACGCTAAAGTGGTATCCTACAAATTCCGAGATTCTGCGAATGCAGGAACTAATCGATCATTATGAAGAGATAAAAGTAGGTCACTATACCTCTAAATATCAGCCCAAAAAGGCAAAACCTGGTCCAAACTTTGAAATTCAGGATTCCCTGGTGACCGTTAAATTAAAAGATGGAAGCAGCCTTAAGGGTTCAATTTTAAGCCAGGATCAGAATAAAGTGTATTTTAAGACGATTAACGGTATGGAATCCACAATACCGAAATCTATAATCGTAAAGATTGAACCGATGGAAGGTAAGATTGTTGATGGAACTTACCTGCGCTTAGATCCAAATTTTTCCCGACTTCTATTTGCTCCAACCGGAAGACCGCTTAATAAAGGGGAAGGGTACTTTTCAGATTACTATGTGTTTTTCCCCGGACTTTCTTATGGATTTACAAATAATATCAGTGTGATGGCTGGATTTTCTTTTATCCCGGGTGCTTCTTTTGATGAACAGTTGAAATATGTTGCTCCCAAAATAGGCATTAATGTAAATGATAAATTTTCTGTTGCGACCGGTGCACTCTATATTAATGTGCAGGATGTAGCTGCCGGTATTGGATTTCTTGTTGGTACTTTTGGAGAGCGTGATAAATGTTTTACACTGGGATTAGGCCTTGGCTATACCAAAGAGGAAGGCAAAGATCTTGAATTTGCCAAGCATCCGATAATAATGCTTGGTGGGAATGCTCGTATATCTAATAGTGTAGCTTTTGTTAGTGAAAACTGGTTAATCACTGGTGGGGATTTTGATTTAGCTGAGCAACCATTTTCTCTAGGATTCCGGTTTTTTGGAGATCATGTTTCCGCCGATGTGGCATTCATTATCATACTGGATATATTGGATGAAGGATTTCCCGTTCCCTGGCTTTCTTTTACGTATAACTTTGGAAATTGATGGGAGCACAAAAAGCCTAATTACTTAAGAGACTCATAAATTTAGACACATCATTGTGCTTATCAATGTTTATGATTGCTTCTACAATCTGGTCACGTCTGTTTTGTCCGGTGATTGGTAATACCATGGCGTCAAATTTTTTTAGTAGTGTCGATTCATCCATTGGTTCCCGATAATCACCCAGGGGGTAATCCAGAGTCATCTTAAATGATTTTCCATTAATTGTTGTGATTTCA
>JARRPN010000607.1:0-1579 GCA_037382875.1 Calditrichaceae bacterium
TTTCATTTAATCTCAAATTCAGTAAAATTGTCAGAAGAAATGATATCCTAGCAATGAAGAAAAAAGTAATAATACAAAATGCTATAGAAAATAAATGGTTGTTATTTGAGAATCCGGTTGGCGTTGTACAAACAAATGATATAAATAATGTATTAATTAAACTGGAGGAGATTGAACGACGCGTTAATGACAAAAAACTTTTTGCGGCTGGATTCATAAGTTATGAAGCCTCACCGGCATTTGATTCTGCTTTGAAAACCTATCCATCAGATGATTTTCCTTTGTTGTGGTTTGGGCTGTTTGAAAAACCAAAGACTATTGAAATAGCGCATTTGAATCAATCAAATAGTAAAAATCATTGGAAGCCATCGATCAACCGGACAGAATATCATACAATTATTGAGGAAATAAAAAATCAATTACAGGAAGGTAATACATACCAGGTTAATTATACCTTCCCATTGAAAAGAGAATTCAATGAAGATCCATGGGTATTCTTTAAGAATTTAATTTTTAACCAGCAATCGGATTACGGCGCATATATTGAATTTGATAATTATGTGATTGCCTCTGTATCACCGGAGCAGTTTTTTGTATTAAATGGAAATAGAATATCTTCATTACCCATGAAGGGCACTGCATCCCGGGGGCGTTTTTTAACAGAAGATTTAGTGTTTAGAGATAACCTTCATAATTCTGCAAAAGACCAGGCTGAAAATATCATGATTGTGGATATGATCCGGAATGATTTAGGCCGAATTGCAGAATATGGCAGTGTAAAAGTATCTGAAAAATTCAGGATTGAAAAATATCCCACCGTATGGCAGATGGTTTCAAAAGTTTCGGCAAAAACAGACGCATCCATTGCGGATATATTTAAGGCATTGTTTCCCTGTGCGTCCATAACCGGTGCCCCGAAAGTGAATACGATGAAGATCATTAATAAACTGGAAAAGGGACCAAGACGAATTTATACCGGAAGTATTGGTTTTATTGCACCGAACAGAAAAATCCAGTTCAACGTGGCGATTCGTACTGTTCTAATTGATAAGTCTAAAAATCAAGCCGAATACGGCGTTGGTGGGGGTATTGTCTGGGATTCCATTAATGAAAAGGAATATGACGAGTGCCTTATAAAAGCCCGGGCTCTGAAGACACAAATTCCTGAATTTCGATTACTCGAATCCATTCTCTGGACGCCTGAAGAAGGTTATTTCATTCTCGATTATCACTTTAAAAGAATGAATGAATCCGCAGAATATTTTGATTATCAATTTGATCAGGGTAAAATCATAGAAAAATTAGATACTTTAGCCAACTCGTTAAATACGGGTTCTTATAAAATACGGATTCTTTTAAGTAAATATGGAGAAATTGAAATCCAATCAGCTCAATTGGACATAGAAAACTACTACAAGCCGCTAAAGGTAAGATTAGCGAAAAAGCCGATCGATTCCAATGATGTTTTTCTGTTTCATAAAACTACCCACCGTTCTGTCTATGACCAGGCCCGGGCAGAGTGTCCCGATTGCGATGAAGTACTTCTTTTTAACGAAAAAGGGGAAATCACGGAATTTAC
>JARRPN010000608.1:0-2589 GCA_037382875.1 Calditrichaceae bacterium
TACTGAACCAGGTGATTATTCCGGAACAGGTGCTATGCAGGCACTTCCAGATAATGGCACGTTTTATTATACAAATTACTTTAGCTACGCTTCACGGTTGGATTTTGCCATCAATTTTATAAAAACAGGTACGCATTATATATGGATACGCGCTTATGCCCCAAGTACGGCAAGCAATACCTTCCATATGGGAATCAATTTTATTGAAGATAAAAGTGCTGCACGCATTGGTGATTTTAAAGAGACGGGTCGATGGGAATGGATTAACGCCTTTGTAAATGATTCCACAATACTGAGCAATTTAGAAGTTGAAGCGATTGGTACACAAGGCGTATCATTATGGTTTGCGAGAGATGGTGTTATTGCCGATAAAATTGTGTTGACCACTGATCCTGACTTTATCCCCACAGGCTATGGTCCGGATGTTACAGTGGGGATAAAAAACAACTCAAAGCAATTGTTACCGGATGAATTTCGGTTAGATCAGAACTATCCCAATCCATTCAATCCGGAAACAATAATTAAATATAGTTTACCTAAAGCGTCTTTTGTAAAACTCAAAATTTATGATACATACGGACGAGTGGTTAGGAAGTTGGAAAACGGTTATAAAAATTCCGGTAGTCATAAATTAATTTGGAATGCAACAAACAACTTGGGGATTCCGGTATCCAGCGGTTTTTACTTTGCGAGACTAGAAACAAAATCATTATGTAAAAGCATCAAGATGCTCTATATGAAATAAGGTACTTAATTTTTTTATGGATAAGAATTATTTTAAAAGAAATTTCAGGATACTAGTCTGGATGTACGTTTCATTTGTGATTTATTTTACTGGCATATCGTATGGACAAGAAACGAATAGCGTACTTTGGATAATTGATAATACAACTTCAATTGCAGGAAACTCAATAACGAAACTTGGTGATCCGATTGTAATAGAGTCTGAAGTTGGATCCGCTGTTGAATTTGATGGTGTGGATGATGGATTGATTGTTGATTCAAATCCTTTAGCGGGTGCGGATAGTTTTACCGTTGAAGTTATTTTCAATCCGTATGAGGCAGACTTATCAACAAATGAGGAACAACGATTTATACATATTCAGGAATCAGATAATAGAAGAATTTTAATTGAATTAAGACTGACCATTGTATGCAAAGGAGTTTCCCCACACAATAAATAAATGGTACCACGCTGCACTGGTTTATAAAGATGGCATCATGTCACATTATGTGAATGGGATATTTGAGATGTCTGGTAATGTCGAATACTCGAAAATGAATTCCGGACAAACATCCATCGGTGTAAGACTTAATCAACGTTCATGGTTTAAAGGTGCGATCCGAAGTCTGAGAGTTACCCGCAGGGTACTTGAACCGGAAGATTTTATGATAAACATAACGAATTTAGATAGTGATGAATTAAGTAATGTAAAAGAAGTAAGAAAATCAGAATTTATTTTATACCAGAATTATCCTAATCCTTTTAATCCTGAAACAACAATCCATATTGATATGCCTGTATCTGGATATGTTGAATTAACTATAATTGATAGTCTTGGTAGAAAAGTAAGCACATTGTTAAATCATTATGTTTCGGCGGGAAGCCATCGGATTAAATGGAGTACAAATGATAATGGAGAGAAATTAGCCGGTGGAATCTATTTTGCACAGATTAAATCAAAAACAATGAGAAAAAATATAAAATTAATATATTTACCGTAAGTATTAGATATAAGAAATTATGTTTCATTACTGATTTTTATATCGGTTAATTAGAATAATGGAAATAATAGACGAAATGAGCAATCATTATATAATAAAAAGGAATTAATTGATGCATAGAATGGATTTTAAAATACTAACCATCTATATAACTATTTTTATATTTTCAATTGCATGGTCGCATTCCACTAACTTAAAAAACATAAAAAAGATTGCTGCTGATGATGAACCAATAGGATTTGCTTCTCTGAATGATGGGACGACAGGTGGGGCTGGCGGTGATACAATTATTGTGACGAATATTCAACAACTGGTTGATACTTTGAAACCAAGGGAAAAAAATGTAACGGATCCTTTAGTTATATTTGTTTCCGGTACCCTTAGTGGTTATGACGACATGATTGATATAAAACGTACAGCAAATGTATCATTACTGGGGTTGGGAGATAACGCTGGATTCCAGGGCTCTGGCGTGAAAATAGTTGAAAGCACTAATATCATTGTCCGAAATCTTACCTTTGCCGATTGTACTGTAGAAGAAAAAGATGGGCTCACTATTACTGAAGAAAGTAATAATATTTGGATAGACCATTGTACATTTACAGATAGTCCGGCAAGTGATCCCGATGGAGATGACCATGATGGATTACTTGATATTAAACATGGATCGTATAATATAACTATTTCTTATAATTATTTTAATAACCATCGTAAAACGGCACTATTCGGTCATTCAGAAAGCGAAACAGGCGATGTGAATATGAAAGCAACATATTACTGCAACTGGTTTGATGGAACCTATTCTCGTCATCCAAGAGCACGTTATGGTAAAGTTCATCTTCTTAATAATCTGTATGCGGGTAT
>JARRPN010000609.1:0-1809 GCA_037382875.1 Calditrichaceae bacterium
GTTAAAGCAACTAATTTTTCATCTGTATTAGCAAAATATGTACAACCGGGAAAAGTTTTTGAGGCACCGGATACAATTCCATGGGTCACAAAGCTGCAATTGTTACTTAAAATACATGTATTAAAAACAATCAAAAAAACTAATAAGTATTTTCTGAGAACTCTTAAATGAATTTTTAAGAAGACTATCACCCTTTTAAAAACATATGTTTAATGCGACATCAATATTGTCCAGTTTAACTTAAATCATATCTATTAATCAATTGACAGATATCATCAAATTATGATTATTTAAATTCTTATTATAATTTGGCGTAGCCAAAAACGGCGAATTTACTGTTCGATCTGCACGGCTTAACAAAAAGGATAATCTGGAGCGAGTTTAAATTCGCCAGGGCTTTTTGTTACTTTTTGGCCTATCCGGTGGCCAGACGGGCCAGACAAAAAGTAATTAAATAAATATTTTAAAATTAATTAAGAACGTTCCATTCGCCTGAATATCATACGTTTTTTTCTGAATGTCTTATTTCATACAAACATAATTATACTACCTATATATGAGTTATTCCACAGCTAATACTTTTTCATCATAATATTCTACGGAATCCATCCGCCAGAATATTTTGACGCGCCACATACCCTTATGCAAATGCTCAATATTTAGAGTTTGTATTCCCATATTATCCAACTGGATTGGATGAATCTGGTCTTGTTTAGCATCGGATGGACGGAAAAATAAAATACTACCGCTTATGATATCGGGATCAAAATCAGAAGGAAATTGAAGTTCGAAAATCTTTCTTTGTTTATCATGATTTAGTACAACACTCTGATTTAATTTTTTACTGCGTTCCATACGTTCAATCTGATCCTGATAAACCATTTCTTCTTCGTAATAGTTTTCCGTAACAAGGTCAGATTGATTCATTTGTGACAATACAATAAATCCTATGAGATAGAGAAAGAAGACAATAAATACAATGGTAAGGCCAATCGGCCATGATTTGTTTTTCTTATTCATTTGTTATTGGTTACTTAGTAATTAAGTTATTTTTTATTAAACCTTATATTTATTAGCAGATGTTTCACTTCGTTCAACATGACAAACTTTCACTTGCACACTGCTTACTGGATACTGCAAACTGCTACTTAAGAAAAGGATTTGGCCCAATAAAGGTCGTCCTGATTTCATCGAGCAGCTCATCCCCGCTGTAAACATCAATCAAAACTAAAGCGCTCGTCGTTTTTAATATTTCACGATTCAGTTTTATAAAGAAAGCTGATTCACCAATACCACCATCGGGCACCTCTAATTGTCCACCAACCATTTCAAGACTGCCTTTAGGATATTTCAATTTCAACTCAATTGGTTTCTCTTGGAATGTCTTGTTTATAATTTTTACATTATACAAATTAGCAATACGTCCGTCATCCAGTTCCTGGTATAATAAACCCGGTGTACGGAGAATGGTCGTTTCAATTGGCTTACGATTGAGCAATAGTGTAAACAACACAGCTACCAGGATAAGCAATACAGTTGAATAACCGGCAATACGTGGTGAAAGTTTTAATTTAAATCCTTCCTTAATTCCCATATAAGAGCTGTACCGGATAAGATTTTTTGGGCGATTTACTTTTTCCATTACAGCATTACAGGCATCAATACAGGCTGTACAGTTGATGCATTCCAATTGTGTGCCATTACGGATATCAATGCCTGTGGGACAAACTTCCACGCATTGGTTACAGTCTATACAATCCCCTTGATTTCGAGCGGATTCATTCTTTTTTATTTTGCCTCTCGGTTCGC
>JARRPN010000610.1:0-1564 GCA_037382875.1 Calditrichaceae bacterium
AATCTTACATTATACACTTCAAATATAAAAATCGTTAAAGAATTTCCTCATACTGCGAAGCTATTAAAAAATATATAATACATAATTTGGCCCTAACACCTTTTAAAAGGACTTTGTCAAGCAAAAAACACCCTCTTATCAAAAAAATGCAGCATTTTTTTGTTCTTTGACAATATTATGTTTCACTGGAAGTACAGATAATTCGTAAACCTTATGCCTGTCATATCACCTGATCGCCAACGGCGTCCAAACACCTTTCGGGGTTAAACTCTATAGTCTTTTCACTATAAAATCTCTGCTTTATTATAGCAGGTTTCCCAGATATAATACAGGCACAACGCCTGACTTCCCAATCAATGCGACGCTCTGCTCAAAAGAGCAGCACAGTTAGGCAGCCGGGCTTGTCAGGCGTGGCCATTGCTTTGACTTTTCTTTACTTAATTTTCTACCCTTAAACGTATTGTTAAAATCGACTTTTTCTTTCAGCACGATAAAGCATATTTTAGCCAGTTCTTTGGCAACCAGATTTCGAGCGATGGTTTTATGTTTTTTTCTCGCTTTACTCTGATAGAATTGTTTTATTTCTTTATAATACTGTACGGCCCGGAATCCGGCTTCGGTAAAGGCCATTTTTAAATATTTATTGCCATCTTTATTACCCGATTTATGTTTTAGTTTGCGATTGGAATTATCAGATCCGGGAACCAACCGGCAATAGGAATAAAATTGATTCACATCGGGGAAACGTTCAATGCCATCTACTTCCAGATAATATAGTAAAAGCGAGCAATTTTCCGATACCCGGTATGTATAAAAGACGTTGAATCTGCGGATTTGGAATTAGTAACGGATGTAATGATTTTTCCAATGCTTTAATTTGACGATCAAGTAAGACAACCTGCTCTTTGAGGATATCCAGTTGAAATTTGTATTCTGAATTAAATGGTAAATCTGTTAAAAGATCCAGGGTAGATAGTTCATGCATTGGACGATTATTTGGAACAGCGAAGTTAAATTTTTCCAATAATCTGTGAATACTGTTCAGGCAACTGGTTTTCTTATGAACAAGACGCAGTCTGGCCCGCATCAAATCACGCAACCCTCTTTTCTCAGTAGAAATTTGATGGGCACCTGGGATTAGATTCATTCTTAAAAGTTGTGCCAGGATTAGTGAGTCAACTTTATCGGTTTTGACTTTGGCATAGGAAATTGCCTTTAAATATTTGGCATGAGCCAATATAATCTCAATTTGATGATTGCGAAGTAAATCACTCAGCCAGTACCAGTTAGATGTCGATTCTACGACGGCTTTGTGATTTCTGCCCTGTGAGAAAAAATAATTAAGTATTGCATATTCCTCATTTGGTAGCTTAGATTGTTTAACGACAGAACCTGAATCATCAATTGTAGTTATGAAACTCATGTCTTTGTGTAAATCAATACCTGAATAATACATGATGGACCTTCTTAGTTTGTGTATGATAAATTTATCATCTGGGAAAGCGAAAGCTAAACCCGAAAAACGGGAGGTCCTTTTATATAATATCAATGCGCTGTAGTGGAC
>JARRPN010000611.1:0-1560 GCA_037382875.1 Calditrichaceae bacterium
GCCTGATAGGTTTAATACAAATAAGAAACAGATAATATATATATATAATAATTTCATAATTCTTTATCCCTGAGTATAACATTTTTAGATATAATAGTTGTCGGTAAATGTACTAATTGATATGTATTATTTCCAGGAAATCAAAAACTATATATACGACTATGGCGGGCATTAACGGGGAAAAGTTATAAATTATATAGAGGAAGAGTCCTGCCAAAAGACAGGACTCTCAAATGCTATAAAAAAGTATTTGATACGGTTATCTCAAGAGTATCATTTTCATTGAAGCTTCCTGGCCATTTGCACTCAGGTGATAAAAATATACACCGCTCGCTAAAGCCGAGCCATCAAATTGAACGCGATGTGTTCCGGCATGTAGTTTCTCATTCACTAAAGTAGCAACCTCTCTGCCAAGTATGTCATACACCTTTAGGGTAACCTTACCCGTCGCGGATAAATGATAGCTTATATTTGTATTGGGATTAAATGGATTTGGATAATTTTGTTGAAGTTTAAATCCTTCAATTAAATTTACGCCTTTCTCAATACTTACTTTAATCGGGCCCAATTGTTGTTCGATTGAATCATACTCTGCTTTTCTTTGAGCATACCACTGTACTTTTTTATCCGGGAACCAGTTTAAATCTCCTACAGGAAAATCATTTGTTGCACCGGTTGATAATTCAGCGTTATCATAAGAAAGATCAACAGGAATCGGCCAGTCAGACCTTATGAAATCTGTACTAACTAAACGCCAGGTAGGTAAAGCAACCCAACCTGATGTATCTACTGTTTCAATAACAAATGCTCTTAAACTGTCAACCTGATCAGCTAACAGATTTTTAGGATCGGTAAAATCTGGAATGATATCTGTATAATTTCCACCTAAAGTCAAGTAGGGATAGGTTTCATCATCTTCAAACATGGTTTGTGTTCTTTCATTCATAATAACCATCTGGTCTATCCAGTCATTGACTCCATTAACATTATTTTCATTTAATGTAGAGACAATATCACCAAGCCTTGGATCCCAATAAACAACATTATTTTCAAATAAGTATTTTCTATCCAATTGTTCTAAGCTATCAGGTAAATCATGAGTATTAACAAGACCGATTGCCAGGGTATCCGGATCGAATTCGAAAACATCCTGAGAAGCAAGTACATCGCAATACGGCTGGACATTACAGTTCACAAATACATTATTAGTCGTACTAAATGCGCTCTGATATCCAAAATCCTGGAATATAACACCGGCACAGTTAATAAATGTATTATGATTGAAAATAATTCTCTTAAATGGGTATTGCAGAAATCTATATAAATATCCTGAAGCCATAATATGCGTACAGTTTTCAACCAGCAGGGTATCCTGTGGAGCAAATACATGGAACACACCATCACTGCGTCTGTGGTGATGGCCGCTCATATTAACAAAGTAACAATCCTTGAGATGCCACGAGATATTTTTAGATTGAGTAGACATAAATACCCAAAGTGTACGTTCCAATAAACAATTTTGAAGTGTTAATTTTACATTATCAGCCTGTCCATCAAAAA
>JARRPN010000612.1:0-2425 GCA_037382875.1 Calditrichaceae bacterium
GAGGATATTAAAGATATTGAATCTCAAAAAACAACTTTGCATCCCATCAAATTTGATACTACACGTTACCCACTAAAAAATATTCTTCAATTTCAATTATCTATTAATGATGGCGCGGTAGCTGCATTAAAACGGGACGGGCGATTTGTAGAATCTCAGGTGCAAAATGGTAAACCGCTTAAATTTCACAACCAATTTTTAGATCAGGGTAAAAATGAATTCTCTATCTATTTACTGGAAAATGGAGGCACCAGCAGTCTAATTGATTCATTTACGATTACATTCAAATCAGCCCGTGTGGATTACATGCGCAGATATGTTGATCGTATTCGAGGCGATAGTAGCAGCATTGCATTAACCTTTGACGGCGGATCATCCAATAATGGTACAGAAAAGATTTTGAGTATTCTGCGCGAAAATAATGTCCGCTGCACGATGTTTTTAACCGGTGATTTTCTGAAAAAATATCCTAAACTGGTTAAACAAATGATTCTTGACGGGCATGAAATAGGAAATCATTCCTATAGTCATCCGCACCTGACCATGCTGGAAAAAGATGGTTCGACAAAAACACGAAAATATGTCAATCGGCAATTTATATATAACCAATTGCACAAACCGGACAGTATGTTTCAGCAAATAAGCGGCTATCCGATGGCTCCTTTATGGCGTGCACCTTACGGGGAAATCAATAATGCGATTCTTTTATGGGCAGCGGAGGCTGGATTTAAGCATATTCACTGGTCGCCAAAATGTGATACCTGGGATTGGGTAACCGATACGACATCTTCCATCTATCGAACGGCACCTGAAATCTTAAATTACTTTTTAGAGATGGATGATGAGGTCGGTCTGGGGGGAAGGATAATTCTTATGCATCTGGGAACAGATAGAAAAAGAGAAATCCCAAATGGACGCGGCTATAAATTTAGAACCATCGGACAGATGCTGACCAGTTCGTAAAGTCTGTATCATTATGTAAATTTATCTTCAAGATTTAAACTTTTGATAATTTCTTAATTAACATATTCCGATGGATTGATACTATAATTAAAATCAGTCCTGCCAGAAATAATGCAAATGAAAATATAATAATGGGTTCTGCCGTCATTATTGGAATCGGTTTAAAGAAATCCCAGGTTTTATCTATATCTTTTTCAATTTGTACAACAAATATAGTTGATAAAATTAAAAACACAGTTCCAATGATAATACTAATTGTGCCTGATTTTGAAGAATTACTATTTAAGTTTTGTGTGATTTTTGATTTTGTTTTTTTAAGAAAATAAATGAGTGCAAATACTGCAATTAATATTATAGCGGCAAGAATAGAATAATCAAGAAAATCAAAAAATGTTGTACTTTCCATAATCCCTCCTTATGCTTAATATTTATTTAGCTGATCATTCATAAGTTAGATTTGCTTAAATGAATAGTGGAATTTAATATTCTCTACGATTTGTTTTAAACAGAGTTTCAACAAAGTGTATGAATAATGATGTTTTATAGTTATTGTCATTTTAAGTTTGTATCGAGATGAATTTAAAATTACATCTCGTATCCTTGGAAATTAATGAATATTTTTCCGAATTTACATATATTTTAACTTTGATTATCCGGGCATAATCCTTATATTGCGCACTTGAATTTAACAAGTGTAAATCAATAATCATGATAAAAATTACAGGAGTTTGGTGATGTCTAAAAAGGTACTCGATATTGTCAAACCGGGTATTGTTACCGGTGATGACATACAGAAATTATTAACACATGCAAAAGAAGAAGGTTTTGCTCTACCGGCTGTGAATGTTGTTGGAACGGAATCCGTTAACGCAGTACTAGAAGCAGCCAGTGTGGTAAAATCGCCGGTGATTATTCAGTTTTCAAATGGCGGTGCCAGTTTCTTTGCAGGAAAAGGTCTATCCAATGATGGACAAAAATCAGCTATTCTTGGCGCTATTTCAGGTGCAAAACATGTTCATATGATGGCAGAAGCCTATGGTGTTCCAGTCATTCTGCATACAGATCATGCTGCTAAAAAGCTTTTACCCTGGATTGATGCATTACTGGATGAAGGTGAAAAACACTATAAACAAACCGGAAAACCATTATTTAGCTCACACATGCTCGATCTGTCGGAAGAGCCAATTAAAGAGAATATTAAAATTTCATCAAAATATCTTGAACGTATGTCTAAAATAGGTATGACCCTGGAGATCGAATTGGGCGTGACCGGTGGTGAGGAAGATGGTGTCGATAATACCGGTATTGATAGTTCAAAATTATACACTCAGCCGGAAGAGGTAGCCTATGCTTATGAAAATTTATTGAAGATTAGTAAAAATTTTACTGTAGCTGCCGCTTTTGGTAACGTTCACGGTGTTTACAAACCGGGTAATGTTAAGTTAACTCCGAAAATCCTTAA
>JARRPN010000613.1:0-1514 GCA_037382875.1 Calditrichaceae bacterium
GTAGGTTCACCTAATGCCACGGTTCGGGTAATATCAGTAGTACCATCCAGATATTGGCCGCCGGAATCTATTAAATAGATGCCTTCTGCTTTTAATTCCACATCCGTTTCCGGAGAAGATTCATAATGAACAATAGCGCCATGTTCATTATAGCCTGAAATAGTAGCAAAGCTCAATCCCTTAAACAGAGAATCAGATGCTCGGAATTCTGTGAGCTTATCGGAAGCTGATATTTCCGTAATACCGCCTTTGGGAACAGTCTCACTCAACCAGTGCAGAAATTTAACCATAGCTACGCCATCTCTTACGTGGCAGGCCTTAAAACCGGCAATTTCGGTATCATTCTTACAAGCTTTAAATAAAGTAATAGGACTCTTTTTGAACAGTTGATCACTCTTTTTATCAATCAGTCTTACTACCCACGCGCTGACTGTATCAATATCCAGCCAGACTTTAATCTTCTTTCCAGTATTTTTTTGAAGACGTTTAGGAAAATCCTCATAATCGTATATTTTTACCAGTCCTTTTAATGATTTTTTCACATCCTTTTTAACCTTTTTACGGCTCACAAATAATTCGGCTTTTTCTTTTGTGATAAATGCATAAGCAATTACAACAGGATTATACTCAACGTCGTTGCCGCGAATATTAAAAGTCCAGGCAATTGAGTCCAATGTTGTCAATACATGCACATCAGCGCCTTCTATTTCCATCTTTTCACGGATCCGTTTTAATTTACTTTCAACCGATTCCCCGGCATATTTTACATCCCAGGCCATAATCGGATCATCCGGCAATCCCGGTTTATCTTCCCATAATTTATCCACCAGGTTTTCATCCAGATGAATTAATTTAATTTTATGATTTGCTAATTGTTTTCTTAGATCATCAGCTTCTTTTTTAATCTGCAATCTCGGATCAATACCAATTGATTGATCTTTTTTCAATTCATCTCTTAGAAATTCAAACATGGTTGGCTGGTCAGCGATACCAATTTTGTATAACTCAATACCCGTATCTTTTAACTGATCTGCCGCCTGTAAAAAATACCTTGAATCAGTCCACAATCCTGCTTTATCCATAGTCACAATGACATCCCCGGCAGAGCCATCGAATCCACTTATCCATGGTCTTCGCTGCCATAATTTTGGGACATATTCACTTTGATGCGGATCGGTACTGGGAATGATATAAGCATCAATTTTATTTTTCTTCATTAAATTACGCAAAGCTGCTAAACGTTCAGGTATATTCATGAGTAGACTCCATTAAATTACGTGTTCATATTTGCAGATTCTAAATAATTCTCAATTTACATAATAATATTTCATATGTCAGGTAAATAATAAATCAAATCACAAATAGCAATATTCAAAAAACAAACCATCTCTAATACCTAAATTCCAATATCCAAACCAATACTTATCTGCTTATCATACATTTTTGGTATTTGAAATTTGTTTGAAATTTATTATTTGTGATTTGAGTTATTATTTACCTGACATATGAAATAT
>JARRPN010000614.1:0-2228 GCA_037382875.1 Calditrichaceae bacterium
TTTCTTTATAAATTTGTTTTTTTCGTCACTCTAGATATAGTTGAAACATTTACAACATTTTACTTGTTAATATAATAAATTCATTTGTTATTTAAATTAGATTCATTTAATTTTTTCATGTTAAATGAGAGATTCCCATGCTGAAAACAAGTATAATTTTATTTAGTATATGTATTTCTATCAATGCACAGGACTTCACTCCTGTTCGTATCCACTATGATGGCGGCGGTGACTGGTATGGTAATAAAACATCCTGGATTAATATTCTTGAGCGTGTTCATTCTGAAACAGGGTTACAAGTACAAAAAAAGGAAGTCGCTTATAAAATTACTGACATTGAATTTAATCAATTCCCAATTGCATATATTGCAGGGCATGGTAATATTTCTTTTAATGAAGAAGAGATTGTCAAACTACGTTCTTATTTAGTGAACGGTGGCTTTCTGATTGCTGATGATGATTATGGCATGAATGTTTCTTTTCGTCGTGAAATGAAGAAAGTCTTCCCTGAGTTAAATTTTGTTGAGCTGCCTTTCTCACACCCGATATATCATATTTATTATGATTTTAGTCAGGGGTTACCAAAAATACATGAGCATGACGGTGGAGCGCCTAAAGGCTATGGATTAATATACGATGATCGTCTAGTTTGTTTTTACAGTTTTAATACCGATTTAAGTGACGGCTGTGAAAACCAGGAAATTCATAATGATCCACCGGAAAAGCATGAACAAGCTCTCAGAATGATGGTAAACATCGTTCTATATGCTTTACAGAATTAAATTATGACAGACAAAGAAAATAAACTACTAATAAATATTTACCGCTTTGGACGAAAACAGCGGTTATTTGATTTTCTAAAAGGATTCATTTTATTTTCATGTATCGCAATTATACTCTGGTTAAGTGTCAGTCTTGCTGATATTTTATTTTATTTTTCGACAACAACTCGCTGGGGATTATGGTTTATACACATATTTATTTTGAGTTATCTTGTAATAAAATTTATTATAAAACCACTGATAAATATCTTATTGTTAAAGAAAAATTCAGATATGAGATTGATTTGTTCTTCAATTCGTTCTGTTTTCCCGGAGATTAAAAATACACTTTCAAATGCATATTATTTAATTACAAAAAATCAAAAAAATCAGATATCAGAGAATTTGCGTTCGGCAGCCATTCAAAAATATTTGAAAAACTTTGATCAGTATAATTTTTCTGAAAGAGTTAGATTATCGGATTACATTCCTTCACTAAATTATGTCATTCCTATCCTTCTTGGTGCTATTATTCTTTTATCATTTAAGGGTGAGAGGATTTTACATTCATCTCTACGCTTACTGAATCCGGCAAACGAATACATCATTTTACCAGAATTTCTATTTGAGGTTCAGCCCGGAAATACAAAGATTCTTAAGGGTAAGTCCATCAATTTCAAGGTAAAGTATACCGGTATTCCATTAAATGGATGCAGACTAATTATCATAGATGAAAATCAGAAACTATTGATATTACAGTCACACCTCCAATCTATGCAGATCAGGATATCCAATATCTTGCAAGAAATATTGGTGATATTATAGGATTACCCGGTTCAAAGATCAATTTTAAAGCAACGGTCAACAAAGTCTTAGTAGAAGCTCAACTCGTTTTTAGTGGAAGTAATGCATTAAATTGTCAAATCCAGGGAGAAAGAATTTTTACCGAATTTTACATAAATGAAAATACAAATTATAAAATATTATTGAAGGATACGTCCGGATATACCAATCAAAATCCCATTGAATATGTTATATCTGTTTTGCCTGATAACCCACCATTTGTGGAGATAACTGATCCTGGTGAGGATATTGAAATACCACTTGATGTTGCTCTTCTAATCCAGGCTGATATCATCGATGATTATGGTATAGCAAAATCTTCTCTTTATTATAATTATATTCGAAAATCCGAATCCGCATCTGACAGTAACTGGCATTTTATAGCTCTGCCGCATACTTTTAATCAAAAAAGACTAACCTTAAAACATATTTGGGATTTTAATCAATTGCCTGTTGCCTTTGATGACAGGTTGGCTTATTTCATTCAGGTTGAAGATAATAACAATATAACAGGACCCGTAATTGGTAAAAGCAAAACATTTTATATCCATTTCCCTTCTCTGGAAGAAATGTTTGATAACTTCGCTGAACGGGAAAACGAACAAATTGATAAGATGGATGATG
>JARRPN010000615.1:0-2374 GCA_037382875.1 Calditrichaceae bacterium
ATTCTTGCTGCTCCGGTTGAACGATTTTCTGTTTCAAGGACAAATTCATATTCTTTGCCGGCTTAAATCATTGTATGTCGGGTATCCCTTATTGGACTTTTGATATTGGAGCATTTGTTCTGGGAGCATATGACGGTGTCTTCATGGAAGGAGGAAAAGATCCTGCATATCAGGAGCTATATGCTCGTATGTTTCAACTCGGCGCATTCACTCCTATCTTCCGCTCACATGGATCAGAAACACCACGGGAAATCTGGAATATGGGCGAATTTGTAGATCCAATTATTAAGATCGACAAACTGCGTTATAGGCTAATGCCCTATATTTATTCGCTAGCATGGATGGTCACAAACAATGACTATACGATTATGCGTGGATTGCCAATGGATTTTAGCTATGATACAAACACATATTCCATTGGGGATCAATTCATGTTTGGCTCATCGATTATGGTAAATCCAGTTACAGAATTCATGTATCATCATCCTCCTGAAGAAAGCCAACTAATCAGTAGTAAGTATTTTAGAACTAAAGATGGAAAATCGGGTCTTAAAGCAACTTATTACAAAGATGCTGATAAAACAATTCTTAGTAAAGAGCAGATTGATCCTAATATTAATATATTATGGTATACTGGTCGTCCGTATTATGTTACTGATTCTACATATGCTATACATTGGGAAGGTAACCTGATTCCAACCGAGACAGGCAAGCATCAATTCCACTTACTTTGTTATGACGCAAAAAGAATCATTCTTAATGGTGATACACTAAAAATGGTTTACACCAGTGTTGAGCAGTATACCGAAAAAGTTGATCTGGAAGCAGGCAAAGAATATGAATTTGTCCTTGAAACAGAAAATCGTTCAACCGGAGCAGCAAGAATGATACTTCGCTGGAAAACCCCTGCCATTTTTGCAAAAGAACAATCGGAAGTTAAAAGTAATAAGAACAGAAAAGTTTATCTACCGGATAGAACTGCCTGGGTGGATTTTTGGACCGGTGAAAAACATGAAGGTGGTAAATTAATTAATACAAATGCTCCGATTGATATTATTCCGTTATTTATTAAAGCTGGTTCAATTATTCCGATGGGACCGTTTTTACGATATTCTACAGAAAAACCCATGGAATTGGACTTAAAATTACTACTAGATTTGATAGAACCGTACGTTATAACGGTCAAAAGATAGAAATTAACTTTTAAAATAATAAGATAATATATGTTGAAACAAATATCCTTTTTAATGATGCTGGCTGTACTTAATCTATTATGTATTGGAACTATCTATAGTCAGGATGTCGTTCGGGAAGAATTATCATTGGATTCTGGTTGGCGTTTTACTCTTGGTCATGCTAATGATCCAGAAAAGGATTTTGGATATTCTACTGCATATTTTACTCATTTTGCTAAAGCAGGTTACGGGGATGGTCCTGCGTCAACGAATTTTGATGATCGTGCCTGGCGAGTTCTCGATTTACCACATGATTGGTGTGTTGAACTAAAATTTAATCAAAAGGGCGGACATAGTCATGGTTATAAAGAAATAGGTCATAATTTTCCTGAAAATAGTATTGGCTGGTATCGAAGATCGTTTTTTATTCCAGAATCAGATTTAGGTAAAAAAATATCTTTTCGATTTGATGGAGTTCATCGAAATTCCAGGGTATTTGTAAATGGCTTTTATTTAGGTGAAGAAAATAGTGGTTATACCAGTTTTAGTTATGATCTGACTGAATATCTGAATTATGGCGGTAATAATGTAATTACTGTTCGTGTTGATGCATCTGTAGAAGAGGGTTGGTTCTATGAAGGTGCCGGTATATATCGTCATGTGTGGCTAATTAAAACTAATCCACTGCATATAGCTGAATATGGTACATTTGTTACGACAGAAATTGAAAAGAATCAGGCTATGATAAAGATTCGTACTGATGTTATAAATGAGTTTGATAGTAAAGCTAAATTTGAAATTGAGGAAACAATAATCGATCCTGATGGAAAGACTATTTCAAAAAATAAGCTTAAAGATTTAAATCTAAAAGGTCATGATCAAAAAAAGTTTATTACTACCCATAAAATAATTGATTCAAAATCGTGGTCTCTTGAAAAACCTTACCTGCATACCCTGCAGACTAAAATTCTAAAAAATGATAAAATCATCGATAATTATAGCACTTTGTTTGGAATCCGTACTGTACGATTTGATCCCGATAGTGGTTTCTTTCTGAATGGAAAACAAATAAAAATTAAAGGTACCAATAATCATCAGGATCATGCTGGTGTAGGCACAGCTATTCCCGACGCACTTCAGAAGTTCAGGATTAAGCGTTTAATGGAAATGGGAAGTAATGCGATTAGAACCTCTCATAA
>JARRPN010000616.1:0-2707 GCA_037382875.1 Calditrichaceae bacterium
TAGGTACAGGACTCTATTTGAATCAGCATCCTATAGCATGCTTTTATTAAATAACCAGGGTAAAATAGAATTAGCAAATTTAGCTTGCGAAGCGATGTTTGGTTATAAAAAAGAAGAATTAATAAACAAGATTATTGAGGTGCTAATTCCAGAAAAGTATGTTCATGACCACCATGAAAACATAAAAAAATTTCTTTCTATACCAGAGAAACAGAATATTGATAATATAATCCAAACTTTTGGGCAAACTAAAAATGGACATATGTTCCCGATTGAAATACGATTAGCACCAGCAGAATTTTTTGATGGGAAGTATGTAATTGCTTCGATAATAGATGTGAGTCACTATATTAAGACTGACAATAAAGCCAAATAGAATTTGTTACTAAAACTAATTCTTCAAACTCGGAATTATTTTATAATCAGCACCTAATACAATAATGATGTTTGCTGATTTAAACTGCTTATGTGGTAATTTACCCTGCTTATAAGTTAAATCTAGGATTTTCTCTATTTTTTCTATTCGTTCATTTTTAGGTAATGATCCAGTAAACGAGGTGTTCTTGACATTCCAATTTACCCGGCCATTCACTCTATAGTTATCTGAATTTACAACTTTAAATTTATTTTTTTCCAATTCTTTCGATAGCGTTCCCGCAATCCCCGACTTCCCTGCACCGTTTAGGATTTCAATATTTATAGGTATTTTGTCAGCATGATCCATTAATTCTTCAAATTCTTCATCTAATTTTTCAAATCGCTCATCATCTTCAAAATAATTCATGCAATTTTTAATTAATTCTTCCGCTTCCACCAGCATCCAATTATCAAGATTTTCTTTTATATTATTATACAGTTTAGTCTTCATGGCTCCAATTTGAGCATTTGCATGTTCTTCATCTGCATCAATTTCCAAGACTTCTAAATACATTTCCAAAGCATTGTTACCTTTAGGTGATATATACTGGCCTTTGGCATAAAGTTTATCTGCTGCGGAATTAAGTGCTGCCATCAATCGTATATTGGTTTGTTCATCCTGTATGGAAATCTCTGCTTTATTCGAAACATTATTTCCCTGATCGGAGCTAAAAATCATTTTAAATGTGATAATTAATACCACTACGATAATGAATGCACCAATCCACATTAAAATTGGTTTATTCAGTCGCACTTTATTAAGAATAATATTAACTATTGAATCTGTATCATCGATGGATTCATTTTGAATAGTATAAGCATTCTTCAACCACTTCCTCTTCAATATCTGGAGTTGGAGCTATATCAGATGATTCTTCCTCAATCGCAGAAATACTTTTAATATCATTTATAAGTTCATCACAGGTTTGATACCGCTGACTCATATCTTTATCTAAGCATTTTAATATTGTACGATTGAACTCATCAGATATTCCATTTATCGGGCTAGGTGGTTCGTTTAAAATTTGATAATGGATATCACCATGATTAAATGGTGGTTTACTTTCAAGCAAATAATATATAGTTGCACCTAAAGAATATATATCTGATGCAAATGTGAGTGGTTTACCGCGTAATTGTTCAGGTGGCATAAAAAGAATAGCAGATTTTGAGGTGGTATCTCTTACCAATGCCATGGCGTTTCTAATTGCACCTGTAACGCCAAAATCAATTAAAGAGATTTGCCTACTATCTGTTAGAATTATCTTTTGTGGCTTTATATTTTTATGTATTAAATCTTTTTCATGAGCATAAGATAAACCATAAAGAACCTGCAACATAATCCATTGAGCTGCCTCTTCAGTAAATTTTTTACTTTTATTTTCCTGTTTCTTACGTTTAATACTTTTGCCAGAAACATACTCCATTTCGAAATAATTATATACACCATGAGTATGAAGATCATAGAGTACAGCAATATTGGTATGTTTCAGCCACTTCAAATTACGGGCAGCTTCCTTTAAAATTCCCATAGCTTCAACATCTGACTGAAGGAACCCGGGAATCATTAGCAGGGCTTTATTAATATCTTGATTACGATCCAAAGCAAGATAGACTATACAACCGCTGGTTTTGCGAATAGGTTCAATTATTTCAAACCTATCATCAATAATCAAACCGGGTTTTAAAAAATTATCTTTGGAAGGAGTGTTTTGTTTTGAAGTATCCATTAATCTTTTATTGATTACAATCCTTTGTTAGCATTAATCTCATTATTTTTAGTTTGTTTATAATATACTGAAAATGACTGTAAAAATAAACGTATACATGGATATAAAAATATATACATCTTCAGAGTTTAATATAAAAACAAGTAGAATAATTTATGATAGTTTTTAGTTTCCCTACTTTGACTATTCTATTTATAATTATATTATCTAACCGTCTAATCACTCACAAACATATTTAAATGATATATTGACTATTATATAAGGTTTGATTAAATTTGAACCGTTTCAAATAAAATATAAAACAGCAATAAATATCACAAACAAGCTGAATCGTCATTTTATTTTGTTACAAATTTTGAACTAAACAGAATTTCATTGTATCCTACTTTCAAGCTTGGTTAAGAGATATTATTATTGCTTTTGTCCGCACTTAAATGAATATTATACAGGCGATAAGAAGGACAAAATGAAAAAAATAACCATTAATGATGTTGCTAAAACGGCTGGTGTATCTAAGGGCACCGTATCTGCTGTAATTAATAGTCGATCAACTGTTAATG
>JARRPN010000617.1:0-2383 GCA_037382875.1 Calditrichaceae bacterium
TGTTTTCGAATATTGGTTGAGGAAAAAATAAAAGCCCGATGAACTTTCATATTCACCGGGTTCCTGGCAGTAGACTGTACGATTCAAATATCTAACCTTGGTTTGCTGAAGGATTTAGCCGAAGTTGTTGCTTATTTCTTAAATTATTCTTCCAATATTAACGGCCAGGTGAATCGGAGAGATTACACTACTAATAAAAAGTATATTCGCCACTTGCATTCCCCGAAAAAGTAATATTGACTTTCGGATTTTCAAAGTCAGGCTCCCAGGATCCCTGATATACGTACATACCCCACCCTGCACTGTTCATAATCGAAACATTGTTGAATGTTGGAGGTGGAATTTCCCCACCTTGATAATGGGAAATAATATTGGCAGGTCCGGTGGCTTCAGGAATAACCATCCCACCTCCATTTTTAATAATCAGATGTTCCACACTATAATGAGTTAAATACATACCACCCCACGATCCGGGGGTGTCCGTTTCGCCTTCAATAATAACCGGTTTTTCAGCAGAGCCTCTGATATAAAGATAACTATTGAAAGGACTTTTTACATAGGTTCCTGATTTGAATTTCAGATGAACACCCGGATTTAGGCGTAATCCAGCGGGAAAAAGATTGCCTGACATCAGGTAATAATTATCGTTTCCTAAATCGTACCAATCTCCATCTATAATAATTCCGTCGGCCAATACTGCTTCAATGGCTGCCACGCCGGGATTCATTTCGTAAACATTTTCAGAATTTCTTAAGCTAGTACTTATTGAAGCCATGAGCATGTGTATGGCTGCATCGCTTGTGTTTTTGAAAGTTGTTCTTTTGATATCCAAATTAACAAATGATTGCTCCCGCTCACTATATACTCCATACCCACCACTGTTGCGAATTTCAGAGTCATTGATTGTCATTCTTAATTTATTTGCATAAATGGAAGCTTCCTCTTTTGCAGTAATTCCACCCATAGAAATAATTCCATAGCCGGCATTTTCAATGATTGCATAATAAATACTTGCATAATAGGATGGATTGTTTTCTTCAGATAAATAAATCCCTTTCCAATGCGCTCCATCAAGCCCGGTAATGGTAGCCATGTTATCTGGGCTGCCCAGACTTGTGCTACTGAAACCTTCGGACATAATCCCGGAATTTTCTTTCATATATATCGTGGTTCCTTCCCATAAAAGAATTCTTGAGCCGGACCAAAAATCTCCGTCGATATAAAATTTCGCCCCCGCTGGACTAAAATAGAACTCATTATCTCCAACAATTTCATCCTTTACATTAGCACCTCCCGGTATTAAATGAATGTAGTCATACGTATCGGGCATAATGTTTGGTTGCTCAAGGCCTCCAGCCCAGGTATTCATAAATGTGATGGGCGCTTTTATGGGTACCTTTGCCGATAATTTATTTGACTTTACGGTCCAAATAGCTTCAGGGAATTTATCCGTAACGAGAATATCATGCATATTGGAGCCCACAAACTCTGTTTATCCAGATCCCTTTCCAGGTATCCCCCTTGAATTCGGTGTTGAAGGTGTAATCCTGATCATCGGTAACATTGGTTATTAATCCACCCTTTTCCACAATAATCCCTGTTCCGGGCTGGAATTCTATGACCACTTCGTCTTCAATAATTGCAAGTTTTAATCCATTGGGTATAATCAGGTCGGAGGTAACCAAATAATCAGGAACTCCGGCGTTGGGCGCTATGTTTTTCAATATCAAATCTTCCGTAATGATTCCCCCTATTTCGAAGGCTCCTTCCACAAAAACAGATGTATTATCGGCATCGGTCATCCCATTTGCACTAACCGTAAGCGTAAAATTATACACTCCGCTTAGTGGTGGTGTAAAAGTAGGTTTTTCTGTGTTTTTATTTTGAAAATTGATATCCGCCTCAGGCACCTCTCCCTGGTAGGTCCATGAATAGCTTACCCCTTCAGGCCCAATTGACTCAGAACCATCCAAAGTAACCACCGCATTTGTCTTTACATTTTGATTTTCACCGGCACTTGCCAGCACTCCTTCGGCTACTACTGTTGTGTGATCAGTATCCGAAATTCCATTTGCACTAACGGTTAAAGTGAAAATGTAAACCCCGTTTTCAGTAGGAGTAAAAGTTGGTGTTTCCGAATTCTTATTCTGAAAATTGATATCTGCCTCGGGAACATCACCTTCATAAGTCCAGGAGTATGTCATTCCTTCAGGACCTGATGATGCGGATCCATTTAAAGTAACCAAATCATTTAATTTGACATTTTGAACGGGACCTGCATTGGCCATTATCTGGAGATCCTCCATTTCATCCTCTTTGCATGAACTTAACATGATCACAAGCAGAAAGAATACATTAAATACGCTTCGAAGGTTCATGGGAT
>JARRPN010000618.1:0-690 GCA_037382875.1 Calditrichaceae bacterium
TCCGGTTATTTCCTGGCAAACCTATTCCGAGCAAGAAAACCTGGGTTTTATAATACTACGCTCCAGTGAAAGCAATCGGCAGTATCAGGAAATTGCTTCCTATAAAACCAATGAGGATTTGGAAGGCCTGGGAAATTCCAGTGCAGGTAAAACTTACACGTATATTGATGAAGACAATGAACTTGAATCCGGAAAAACCTATTATTATAAATTGGTTGATGTGGCTTATGACGGCCAACGAAAAACACACGGTCCGGTTAGCGTAGTCTATCGATCACCGGATGATCCAATCATAACTGAATTTGTTCTGCAGGATAATTATCCCAATCCATTTAATGCAGGTACGGTGATTCCATTTTTAGTACCGGATAAACAGACCGTTTCGGTTCGTATTTTTGATTTACAGGGTCGGATGATAAGAGATTTTCCGGAATTCCTTTATAATCCGGGTCCAAATAAAATTTACTGGGACATGCGCGATAATTACGGAAGATTTGTTGCCAGCGGATTTTACATTTACGAAGTCCGCAGCCGCAATTTTAAAGCTCAAAAGAAAATGCTGTTGATTAAATAATTTATTAAACATATTTAAAGCTGCGGATATTATAGATTCGCAGCTTTTTATCGATTACATAGAGTTGATATTTAAAACCTATCTTTCCCTCTGTAGGTCAATATTTCAGATAAAAT
>JARRPN010000618.1:739-3280 GCA_037382875.1 Calditrichaceae bacterium
TTTTCATTGGACTTAACATCAGAGAGGAATATGATTAAATCCTACTTTCAATTTGATGAAAACCAGACCAGTTTAAAAACCGAAATCATTGGCGGAATCACTACTTTCTTAGCTATGATGTATATAATTGTTGTGAATCCAGGTTTGCTCAGCCAGGCAGGGATGCCATTCAGCGCTGTGTTAACAGCAACGGTTCTGGTCAGTGCCTTCAGCAGTATTGCCATGGGAATCTATGCCCGTAATCCGATTGCTTTAGCACCAGGCATGGGATTGAATACGTTCTTTACCTTTTCTGTGGTGCTCGGATTGAAAGTACCCTGGGAAACAGCGTTGGGTGCTGTGTTCTGGTCGGGTATTGTATTCGTATTATTATCGGTTTTTAATGTGCGCACTTACATTGTTCAGGCAATTCCTAAACAACTGCGATATGGTGTGGCTGCTGGTATCGGTTTGTTTATTACACTGAATGGATTTATTAATGCGGATTTTATTGTTACCAATCCTGCTACATTAACCGCAAGAGGTGTGCTTAGCATATCCACTATTACTTTTTTAGTCGGGCTGGCAATTACTTCTATCTTATTAGTTAGGAAAATGAAAGGTGCTCTCATTATTGGGATTGTTATTACTACCCTACTTGCGTTGCCGATTGGAAGATGGTGGGCTGATGAAACGCTGGTTGCCTGGAATGGATTACTTGCTGCACCTGATTTCAGTCTTCTCTTTAAATTGGACCTAATTGGTTCGCTAAAACTTTCCATGTTCTCAGTAATGTTTGGATTTTTATTTACAGACATGTTTGACAGTTTATCAACTTTTGTTGGTGTGGCTGAAGCGGGAAAGATGATGGATGAAACCGGTGAACCGAGGAATATAAAAGAATCCCTAATTGTAGATGGTCTGTCAACGACGATATCCGGATTATTGGGCAGCAGTCCGGGAACCAGTTATATCGAATCAGCAGCGGGCATTGAAGAAGGTGGACGAAGTGGGATGACGGCCGTAGTGACCGGATTATTATTTTTGCCGTTTATGTTCTTTTCGCCATTGCTATCCATTATTCCAGCGATCGCAACGAGCCAAGAAAATTAACTGGAATCAACTGGATGATGCGATTCCGGCATTTCTGGCTATGCTTTTAATTCCGCTTTGTACCTCAATAACTCAGGGTATCATCTGGGGTTTTCTAAGCTGGACGATAATAAAATTATCTGTCGGCAAGAACAAGGAAGTCACTACAATGCTTTTAATTATTGATGTATTTTGCATATTAGCGCTTATATTTTAAAAAATATTTTATATTGCCACGAGCTTTAGCTCGTGGATAATATATGCAAAGGTTAAATAGACTTTAGCCTAATGAAGGAAATTAAATAAATGCCATTTGTAAGGATCTGGATTCATTTAATCTGGTCAACAAAAAACAGAGAGAAGCTGGTAACAGAGGAATTAAAGCCAGTTCTTATTAATCATATTCTTGAAAATGCAAAGAAAAAAGAAATCTATGTTGATAAAATAAATTGTGTAGAAGACCATTGCCATATGTTATTATCTTTAGGTCGTTCACAGAGAATTAGTGAAATTGCCTTTTTGATAAAAGGTGAATCATCTCATTGGATTAACACCAATAAATTATGTAAAAGCAGATTTGAATGGCAGGAAGAATACATTGCTGTCTCAGTTAGCGATTCTCAGATCGAAAAGGTTAGAGCTTATATTAAAAATCAGAATGAACATCATAGAAAAAGATCATTTAAATATGAGTATGAACTATTTACTAAAAAATATGGTTTTTCAAAATTGGGCTAAAGCCCAAAATAGTTTTAGATTTAAAACCACGAGCTGAAGCTCGTGGCAATTAATTTTTTATGATTTATGAATTGAATAAAGCTATATGGCCCTAGAATGAACATTTCACCAAAACAATTAATAATTCTATCAGTTATCGGATTTGTGCTAAGTCTGATAATTCACCTGATTGCAAGTTTTGATTGGTATCAGGTTTCTAATACAGTAATTATGATATTAACCGCGGGTATTCTTATGGTATGGCTGCAGTCCAGTAAAAATTTAAAAGTACTGCACAAAGGCTATCCGGATCAGCATCCATGGAAAACTGTATTTACACTTTGTCCGGAATGGACCAAATATCTTCTATATTTTTTTATTATCTATGCTGTATTAAATTTTTCTTTAATGATGAGTTTCGGCAGTGGAGATGAGTATTTAGACTTTACTGTGTCACAAAATAAATTGAGCGGTCTTTCAGGTTTCTGGATGGCATTTTATGTGTTTGGCTTACTTTTAGGGCATGCGTTGCAAATTCATATTAATAATACAAAAATGGAATCTGATGAAGATTAAATCAAAACAACCCGATCTTGGCGTAACCATTTTTGCCACTATGACTCATTTGGCTAATGAACAGAACGCCATTAATCTTTCCCAGGGATTTCCGGATTTTTCCTGCCATCCGGATTTAATAAAACTGGTTAATCAGCATATGAAAGCAGGATACAATCAATATGCGCCCATGCAAGG
>JARRPN010000619.1:0-1474 GCA_037382875.1 Calditrichaceae bacterium
GAATACCATAGGCCGAAGATGGTTGAATGGGCATGCCCTCAATTTGTTTAAAGGGAGAATGAATTATACCTATAGGATTAAAATTTATTTGATGCATTATAAAAAACTTTCTCTGCCCAGACTGAAATTATGATTTTATACTTAATATATAATTGTTTACTATTTGATCATAATCAATTTTTTTGTTTGGACATTAAGGCCGCATTGCATATGTAAAAAATAAATCCCAGAAGGAAGAATCTTGCCGTTGTTATCTTTGCCATCCCATTTAAAATTATAATCATCCTTTTCAAGAGTTCCACGATATATATTTTTATTCAATTGTCCATTTATGTTATAAATAGAAAGTCGAACATCCATTTTTCCTAATAATCTAAACCGTATATTGGTCACATTATTAAAAGGATTTGGGTAGTTTTGTCCTAACATAAAAACAGGGTATTCAGTAGATTCGGAATTGTTAAAATTCTCTCTTCCGGGTACTGGACCTTTAGGTGGCTCGAAATCATTAAAACTTTGCCAAAGAGAATGAAGCAATGGCGCATATTCCTGCAACTTGGCTACCGAGCTGACATTGCTGCTATCATGAGGGCCGAGTCCACCAACAATCGCCAGAGCGATATCCTGAGTATCACCGGGCGCCATGGTAAACGGCCCGCTTGAAATAACAAAACGTCTACTCCCTGCACTTACATTGTTCCCTTCGCCGTCGATATCACCTAAACCAGTGACAGGATCACCATTAACCGGGAATTTTGTTGGAGTCCCTTCATAATTACCGCTGCCATGATAGTATGGCGATGGATTATAAATATCATAATTAGGTACATATCCGCGCAACAGATTATATGCCTGGAGCGTTCCATTGAAATTTCCAAGATCCGGATCAGTATAACCCATACCCGTTCCTTTATACCAGAATGCAATCATAGGCAAATTGGTGTAGTTCATTTTAGGCTTAAAATCAAAATTAGCTTGTTTACCATGTGATTCAACCATAGGCCCCTGCAATAAAATGTATCCCACGGCAGGCGGTGGAATGATATTTAAAGTGGAAAAATCTTCTTCAATCTTATCTTCATTATATATATAACCCATATTTAAAATGGAATCACATCCTGAAAATTCATTACCCGGATGTCCAATTTCTATATCGGCAAATTGTCCGATATACATTGAATCTATTGTTTTGATAGACTTATTTATTAAACGATAGCGTTTAAAAATTGAATTGCCCAGCAAATTTGCTTTATACTTGTAAGCCCATATGGTAACCTGTAATTCAAATCCGATGGGCATACTGCCAAAAAGCGAATCACATTTACTGGTATCTAAATCATTAACAACATACCAGATTGTTTGATCTGCCCCGGCAATTCCCGGTTCATCATAATCCGGATCCCATTTACCATTTCTGTTTCGATCTTAATAAGGTGCGCCAAATTCTGCAGGCCATTCCAGCCAGTCGTTATGA
>JARRPN010000619.1:1502-3652 GCA_037382875.1 Calditrichaceae bacterium
CATTAAAGTAAGTGGCGGCATCCTCAACAATTTCATGCTGTTGAAGCGTAAAAAGATCACCACGTACTCTGTAAAATCGGGCTTGCGGATCATTGCCAGGCAAAGCTTCGGGTGGATCAGTCTGATTACCGGCTCTTGTAATCCATCCCATTTGTGTTCCGCTACGATAGTAAGAGCCTCCTGATCTCAAATTTTCCGGTATATGTGTACTATTAATAAATCCGGCCCAGAAAAATCCATCACAATAAAGTACACCGGCTGTTTTTTGTGGAAATATGGCAGAATTATTACTGTTATGGGGATTTGACCTATATACTCCCTCATTTGAAATCCAGTAACTCCAGTTGTTAATATTTATTACTGTGTACTTATTTTGATCGAAATTACTAACATGAGATTTGTTAAAATCATTTGCATACAATAAAGAAAATCCAAGGAGAATTATAATACGAATATACATATTTTGCCCCTTAAGTTTTATTTTGCGTTTGCCAAATAACATAAAAGTGGAGACATCACGGTCTTAATTATAAATAATAACAATAAGATAAGCTAAAATCCAATTATTATCAGAAAAAATCGACTTCTCATTAATTCAATGACGATATAAATTCTTTAAAAAATTGGTCAATATCTTTTATATGATTAAATCCAAAAATCCAGCAGGTTTCAGATACATCAGAGAAATCCAATCCACCCTTGGCAATCGCCGGATTTTTATATCGTGCTTCTTTACCGTTAAACCGATTTGCTGTTTCCATAGCCAATTGCCAAATCTTTAATACTTCCGGATTTTTAATATGTGCTTGCATAATAATTTTCTCTTCACTGCAAAATCCAGGTGATCCGTTATTGAGAACATTACCATCCGGTATTTTATGGTAATCAGTATTGGCTTTGACATAGGCCAGGTTTTCCGGGGATGTATTATTTTCATTCCATTCACTGTGCTGCACTACATGAATTCGTTCTGTTGTCTTTATTTCCGGGAGAGAATCTTTAATACTCCTAATGAGAGCGGCTGTAAAATCCGATTGCCCGGCTTCTGCAATCCATATATTACCACTATTCTTTAAAGTGTTTATTACCATAAAAGTAACTTCATTTAAAGCCTTGTTATAATCGGAGTGCGCATCAGACCAATCATCCTTAAAAACAGTTTCAAATAAAGTATCAGCAGGTACATATAATCCTTTCTGGATACCATACGTACCAGCAACCGCATGATAATGCACATTGGAAAAACGTGAATCAGCTAACATGGTTGCCACAGCTGCAACCGAATGGAGGTCATCGACATCAGTTTTGCAATCAAACTGGGCCAGGAGAAGATCGGACTGTATTTTCATCAGGCTTAGGATTACAGGATACTCCAATAATAAGTAAAATTAGTAGTATTATTTTTTTATGATACATTATACGCCCTTAATTAGAATTATAATTAAAACCTACAATAAAATATAATAAGTAAAAAATCAGCGAACCTCACCGGCTGTGTTTACAAGCAGGACATTTGACAATATCGCTGTATCAATCTTGTCCGGTACATGAGAACAAAAACCAATTCCCACATAGAACGGTTCCTCAAGAATAAGTTCGATCGGCGCACCAAACTGGCTCATTGCTTCTCCATCAAGGCTAACAAAAAGTGCAAAAGAATTACCCTGTTTCTCGATACCTATGCGTTCAGCATGATTGGTGATAAGATCATCCGGCGATTTGCCACCGGGAATAGCACCGCGGCTACCGATTCGATATTCCATGTCCTTTATCCTTTTGCCTTTTTCGGGACGCCAGGCGAGATGTATCATCCCGTCACCATGCAGAGCGACGATGGCCTCTTTGGAATCATCCTCTAAACTCTGCCGGATGACCAGTACAGCCTTGCGATCAAAGTAGCCAAGGGAATCCGGAAATCGGATACTGGCAGCCAATGAAATATCACCCGACATTTTTTTCCAGAGATAGCGAAATTCATCTCGGACATACCACACATTATAACCTGCAGATGTTATTTTGTACTCTTTATTTGTAACATCATAACTGGAACTGCCAGGTATCAGGGCGGCTCCAATATCCGATTGACCTTCAAATATTCCAATGGGTTCAAGGACTGTCCTGGCCGGGCGGTGAAAATCTTCCGGAGGTGA
>JARRPN010000620.1:0-1470 GCA_037382875.1 Calditrichaceae bacterium
ATTATAGCAAATGGCACCCCGCCAACCGATACGGATCAGGACGGCATGCCTGATTTTTGGGAGGATGCCAATTCGCTTGATAAAGATGATCCGGCTGACCGCAATGGAGATGATGACAGTGACGGATTCACAAATCTTGAAGAGTATTTAAATAGTATTATAGGTGATACTATGTATGTCCCACCGCCTCCAGTGTCTCCACCTTCTATTGATGTTTCTTACAGCTATGATGATGCTTCGGTGTTTCTGCAATGGGTGTCTAATAACTTTGTAAATGTTGTGTCGGTCCAGTTATACCAGTCAGAATCTGATGATTTATCTGATCCTCAAATTTACTCATTAGAAAAAAGCCAGGATACTCTTACCATCGAATCTCTTACTCGTGGAACAACATATTATTTTGCCTTTAGTATTACTGATTCCAGTAGTTTCGAATCGTTTGTAAGTGATACAATTGCAGTTGTACCCAACAAAACGTTTACTACTCAAGCAGAGGATGCCAGTCATATAGGTATTGTATTTGTTGATGATAACCATATAGGATTTCATGGGACCGCTTTTACTAACTTTGATGCAAGTAATAGTGCAGTTGAATTTACTAACATGCCGGGGTATGCTGGTGGAGAATGTACGCTTTTATACAGATATGCTTTGGGCAATTCAGATCGAACAGGTTCATTAACTGTAAACGGTAAAACAAGCAGTTTAACAATGCATAATACGGGTGATTGGGCAAACTGGGTTTTGGATAGTGTTAAAATTAACCTGAATCCTGGTTATGACAACACCATTCGTTTCTCAGTCACCGGAAGCGATTTCGGTAATCTGGATGAAATAACTATTGTTCCAGAGAATTTAACATCGATAGAAAGTGAGAATAATTCTGAGGCTTTATCGCAATTTGAGTTGTACCAAAATTACCCGAATCCTTTTAATCCAATTACAACCATCAACTTTACAATTCCAAAAGCTTCACATGTGACCCTTGTTGTGTTCGATATGTTGGGAAAAGAAGTAGACAAATTGGTTGATGAGCAAAAGAAACCAGGCGCCTATTCTGCTATATTTAATGCAGAGAATTTAGCATCCGGGATTTATTTCTATAAACTACAGGCAGGAGATATAATCCTGGTAAAGAAGTCCGTATTGTTAAAATAGGTTAATTATATAATTATCGAAAATAGAATATCTAACTGATAAAAGAGAAATGATAAAGCCAATATTAACTGTTGAATACAAATAAATAATGCTGATAGAAGTGTTTTAAATAGAATTATCCATGGAATTTGTTCCTTTTTTTGATTTAGACGAGTAAGGTTAGGGATAAATTTTTTTATAATAAATTCCGAAGGAAGTGAGAATTATGAAACAGAAACCCAAACTACTCATATCAACTTTAATTGGGGATATATTCCTATTTATGAGATTCCTATTTATGAGAAGATCAATATGTTAAGTAGACTGTTCATG
>JARRPN010000621.1:0-1461 GCA_037382875.1 Calditrichaceae bacterium
ATCCAACATGGATTTATCTGAAGCAGTTCGGGCAGGCGATTTCAGACAAGATCTGTATTACCGTTTAAATATTGGTAGAATTTTTGTTCCGCCTTTACGTGAGCGAGGCGAGGACGTGCTTCTTCTTGCAGATCATTTCATTGGATACTATAACCGTGAGCACAGACGTCAAATAAAAGGATTGGCTCCTCAAACTCGTGAATTATTCAAACGTTATGCCTGGCCAGGCAATGTTAGGGAGTTACAGAATGCTATCGCTCGTGCCAGTTTACTGGAAGTCAATGAGTGGATTGGTATCGAGCACCTGGATATCGATCTTAAAAATCAAAAGACTATTACCCCTCATTTTGAATCAAAACAATTTAAAATTAAAACCCAGGATCAAAATGAATTTAAAATCCCAACAGATGGCATACCGCTTGAGGAATTGGAACGTACAATTTTTACCAGTGCATTAAAAAAGGCACGGGGGAATTTAAGTCACGCGGCCCGGTTGCTTAGTATTAGCCGGGGGAAGTTGCGGTACAAATTGGAAAAGCTGAATATTTCTTATTAATTAACTTTCTTGCCACGGAGAGAACCGAGTATAAAAATCAATTTAGACTGTACTTTTGTGTCAACTCATCCTTCTTCTTTTCAGAAACCGATTGCATATATGATTTCCATCCAGGACACCAATTGATATGCCAGCGCCAGAATCGACCTAAAAGTGATTTTGGATTATTATCATATTTTGCTCTCAATTTACAGCTATCACAATTAGCCTCAGCCATAATTATTCCTTTCAAACGCAAATATCTTTTTAAGAAAATAATAATATATTAGATCAAACATAATAAAAAATTTTGAAAAAGTCATATGCAATTTTTAATGAAATTTGAGACAATATATTAATAGTATAAATAAAAAACTTAGATTAAAATTAATTCAGCATCGGATTCGGATAAATCCAGATTATCTTCTATGTACAGATACTTATCCAGGACAGTAAGTTTTTTCTTTGGAAAGCAAGCATTAATTCTTTTAAATAATGGAATATTCCAGTACGGTATCGTTTCATTGATCAACTCATTGGTTTCTTTATTTCGCATTTGAATTAAAATATCCGGCATAAATTGAAATGCTGTATCTTTTCCTAATTTTGATTTAAAAATGGAACTGTCAAGATGTGGGCTTTTTGATTTATAAAAATGAAAAATATAATTGCCGAATCGATCGCTGATACACGAGCCTAACTTTTTGCGTTTGCCTTCCCCGGAGTATGGTCCGCCACAAAATTCCGTATTGGTGCGAATATATTCATAAAAGTGCAGTTCAATTTCACCCAATGGCTCTGTTAAACTTCTGGGCAAAACCTGATTAAATAGATGGCTTAAAGCCTGTCTGTTCAAATCGACTTCTAATTTATGTGGCTGAATAAGTGTGAAAATTTCCTGAGTCGTGATTGAATAGCTTTCTTTG
>JARRPN010000621.1:1591-2398 GCA_037382875.1 Calditrichaceae bacterium
TTACGATTAATTTTTAATACCTGTCCAAGACTGGGAGGAATAATGGTTTCATCATGAATAGGGATGATTAACGGTGTAAAGGATTCCCTAACTCGCTTTAAAGGGGACATTAATATTTCTCTGGATAGACGATCCAAATACAATTTTTTTATGGCTAATCGTAGAGCATCATACTTTAGTGCTTCAAAAAAAGCATCCCGGGTCTCAAGAACAATCCAAAAATGATAATACGGATTAAAGAAACATGGATCATCATAACTTGATACGTTACCATAGATTAGGAAATCGGATGTGGTCTGTGGTGTGCAACAGGACAAAACCGTATCATTATGGATTTCAGATGACTCTGAGGTTGCAGCCTCAATATCAAAACGATATTTTCCATCTGCTTTATATGGAAAGCGTATGTTTGAATGGGCATTAATAAAACCGTTTCCTAAGTCGCTTTTAATTTCAAGTTTCCATTGATCGCCACTAGCCAACACCGGTGGAGTATTTAAGCTGATATCATAAATACCATTGCCAGAATCTGCTTCTGAAATTTCAAATTGTTGTGAGTGAATTGTGCTTTTCGATTTTACGATTATACACCATGTTCCTTGCATTTTAACTGACACCTTTCCATACCTCCATGCTTAAATATTGAGAAAATAAATGTGTAATAAGGTCTAAATTACTCAAGTTTAGTATATATAAAGAGTATGGAATGCCGAATTTTCTCTCAAAACATATATAAATTATTCAAAATTTATTCTTTCATTTTCTGTTTCAACATTATAAATTCCGTGTTGTGCATAAAAATTCAGC
>JARRPN010000622.1:0-1455 GCA_037382875.1 Calditrichaceae bacterium
AATCCTTTGGCGGTATGCAACAGGCATTTCTGATTGCAATTATTGGCATATTTGGTGTGCTGGTTTTACAATTCCGATCTTATATTCAGCCATTGATTGTATTTTCAGCTTTACCATTGGCTATCATAGGCTCTGTTTATGCCTTATTAATTACTGGTAATACATTTTCATTTACTGCCTTTGTCGGCATTACCAGTTTGGTAGGTATAGTGATCAATAATTCGATCATTTTAGTGGATTACACCAATCAATTGCGCGCAGGGGGCAAAAGTATAATCGAAGCGCTGAAGGAAGCGGGTGAAACACGGTTTATGCCGATTATCTTAACAACTGGAACAACCGTTGGTGGATTGTTACCACTGACTTTGCAGGGTGGTACGCTATGGGCGCCCATGGGCTGGACGATTATTGGCGGTTTGGTCGTATCTACATTTTTAACGTTGATTGTAGTACCGGTATTATATAAAATTATCAGTCGATTTGAAGTTAATGGAGTTAATAAGGTATAGAGGATTAAGATTATGAGTAAGAAAAGGAATAATTTCTTAATCCTAATCTTTATCATATTCGTCCTCTTATTTAATACATATTGATTTACAGTGAAAATATCTTTAATTTTGCTGCCCTTAACAATGTAACTTTTGGATAAATTTGTCATCAAATATTCCTGAATAGAAAGAGGATTAATGAAAGAGAGGGAATGCAGTGACAGCAATTAGACAACCAAAAGTCATTATGTTTTCAACGCCAACTTGTTCATATTGTACATTGGCTAAACGATATTTTCGTGAAAAGAACATCCGTTTCCGCGATGTGGATGTATCGAAAGATCAAAAGGCGGCAGCAGATATGCAGCGTCGTACAGGACAGTCGGGTGTACCGGTTATTATGATTAATAATCGACCGATCGTTGGTTTTGATAAAAATAGAATAAATCAAATGTTAGGATTAAAATAAAAAGGAGACCGTTGTGAAGATTAAGCCATTGGATGACCGTGTTCTGGTTGAACAGGTTGAAGAAACGGAAGAAAAAGTAGGCAGCATTATTGTACCGGATACCGCAAAAGAAAAACCACGTATGGCTAAAGTTGTTGCTGTTGGTACAGATGAAGATTTAAAAGAACATATCAAAGTGGGTGACACGATTCTGTATTCAAAATATTCCGGCGATGAAATTAAAATGGATGATTTTGATAAAATATATGTCAACTCCTATAGTGGAGAATCTATTCCGCTAAAACAACTGGCTACGATTAAGTTTAAAAGTAGTCCACAGCTGATCAGCCATTATAATCTGGATCGTAATATGATGATAACAGCAGACGTAAAGGCTAATGTTTCGGTAAATGAAACAACACAGGAAATTATTAAAAAGCTGGATAATTATAATTGGCCAAAGGGTTATCGGTATTATGTCGGTGGTGAACTGGAAAGTCAGGAGGAATCCTTTGGCGG
>JARRPN010000623.1:0-1450 GCA_037382875.1 Calditrichaceae bacterium
TTAAAATTGACTGAATGATGACGTTCTTTCATGCGCGTTGTCTTGAACAAACCACCAGCTTCGTTAAACGCTTTATCGAACGAATTGATTGATGCGAAGATTTTCTTCTCCATATCTTTCAGCTTTTCATCGGCGCTCAATTTCAAGTTATTGATAACGTTGTACTGATGAATAATGTCATCGCGAATGGCTTCCAGATCGGCAATTTTTTCTTCCATATCTGTATTTTGCCGTTCATGCTCAAGCTGTTTTTTTAAACGAATAATTTTACCGTTGATAACATTTAATCTCTCATTAATCTGCGCTTTTAAATCATGTGCTTTCATAATATCCGACGTTTTGGCATTTAATACTCGAATAACCATGCCACAAGGTTATTCAACCGATTTGTTATCCATAACCTACTGAATTTCAACATACCATAATATTTTCTTATTTTTTGCAGGATTTTAATTCCACAATCTGCTGTGGAAAATATGCACAAGAATTGTGGAGGAGCCGGACAGAAATACACCTAAAACTGAACATAACACTTAAACGGTAAGTATCAATTGAGTGATCAGAATAAATGCAACAAAAAAACCATACCCGGAATTCGGGTATGGTCATAAGGCATATAAAAACGTTATAGCGAAACTTATTGCTATGCGTATAAAAGTAATTTTATTCTTTACTATAATCCTGAACAATACGAACCACCTTTGGGATATCGCGTGTAATCGACATGGCCGAAATAGTTGCTCCTGAGATGGCTGAAATTTCTTCTTCATAGTACAGGTCGCCACCTGCGTAGTGTTCAAACTGCGACAACCATTTTTTGGAAGCGATCTCGCCGCCATGCTCCGACCGGTATTTTAAAACTTTAACCTTTTGAATCTCGCCCGCTTCATCCGTGATCACCAGGTAATCAAACATATCATAACGGCCTTTCGATTCGGTAAAAACTGCAAAATATTTTTCCGCCCCCTCCGCATAATGAAAGGAATATGCTACCACCCGTCGTCCTTCTGCCAGCTGATCGGTAAAATCGATCCGCTCACCCAACTCTATATCCTTTACTTTTAAAGTTTTCTCCAGGTATTTAACGGCTTTGTTTTCGGCATAAAATCCGGCATCCGACTGCGTGAGACCTGAGGCTGATATCAGGGTCAAAAAAAGAAGTATTCTAAGCATAATCAATGTTTAAAACCAAAGTCCTATTCCAAGGTTAAATTGTCCGCTTTTGTTGTCTGTGGCGTTCGAAAAGAACTGGTAATCGGCTTTCAGCACAGCACCGGTTGTTAGCCACCAGCCTGCACCAACAGTAACATCGGTTCTGTTGTAGGCATCATTACGGATAGCGCTCCCGCAATGGGGGATTTGAAGCCCGCGGACAGTTTAACCTGGCCGGTATTTCAAATACGGAAGAATACAACGGACTGACAGGTAGCGACCTGGGAAGTCAAATGCT
>JARRPN010000624.1:0-1838 GCA_037382875.1 Calditrichaceae bacterium
AATTATATATTTATATTTCTGGATATGATGCTGGTGTTGGATATATGGTAAAGTGGATATTTGATCATTCAATTTATATCACTCTTTTTACTACAATTTAAGAAAGCGGTGGATTTGAATTTTTAGATGTTCAAATTTTATTAGAATGAATTTAAAATAGGCAACATAAAATGAATATCAAGAAAGCAATCATTTTTTTACTCGTTGGTATTAGTTATACAATTCTTCTAAAAATAGGTGTGTTAATTTTTCCTATTATTTTCTCTTCTATATATTTGACCAAAATTGACCTAGTATTTTTAGTATTTGCTGGTTTGTCCCTTATAGTATTCGGATTGTATTTTATCAAAGAAGCTATTGGTAAAAATCATGTAAAATTAAAGACATCTGTTTACCTTACAATGATTGGTCCGATGTTTTTTATGTTTAAACATATTTCTGATATTATCCGGTTATCGGACAGGTTATCCTTAAAATTATATGAATTATCACCGTTTTTGCAACAGTTTATTCTTAGCATTTTCGTTTGTAATATTTTTTATTTTTCCAAACTCAAGTTTAATACAAGATCGGCCAAAGTTTGTAATTATTATTGGTTTTTTAATATTTCTATTTAAATCTTTGGTTTTAATAAGTTTCTTTTGGAAATTATACCAGGTTAAGGACTATTCAAGAATTTTAAAAATTGAATAATTTATTCAATTGGTTTATAACAATTCACTTACGCCGACCGGATCAAGCGCTGGTTCAATTACGAAAAGTGTATGGGTAGCGGAAGGACAATGGCCGGCGGCTTAGCTCAGCCGTTATATGTAAAAATCTATCATATGAAGTTTGATATAAGATATAATTAATTATATTTCAATCTCAACCAACAATTTTGGAGGTAAACATGAAACGAATCCAAATTTTAGTTGCAGTACTGGGATGTATTATCGCGGGGTGCACACTTGGGCCAAAAACCGCCACACTATCCGGTAACATTAAATTTGATGGACATGCGCCTGCAGAAAAAGTGTATGTCGGCTTGTATCCTGAAACTTTTGAATATACTGAACAGGTAGGTGAGCCAATTGAGTTCCTAGAATTAACTGTACCTGAATTTACATTACAGCTCAAACCAGGAAGATATGGTATGGTCGTCTGGGCTTTCCCTTTTGAGAAATATCAGACCAATATCCTGATATTGGAAGCAGCAGAGGATATTCATTTCAATATCACACTACCTCATTATGGTATGAGAGATGAATTTGATGGATATTATGTTGTGGGAGATTTTAATAACTGGAACGGTGTTGATAATTTACCTTTGGAAAAGCAGGGGGATAAATGGATTCTGCCTGACACATCGCGTTTAAATTTAGGGAGTGCATATAAATTTATATCGGGAGATAATGGTTTTCTTGATCTGGCTAATAAAGAAACGGTATTGGTTAAAGATTGGGCAACCTTTAACAATATATACAATGGCGGTCCCGTTGTACTGGATCCATCTCTCTACAGTCGGGAACCCAAAAAAGCCACAGCAGAGATTCAAGGTGGTGAAACCACAATTCGTTTTAACCAGTTGCGTAGTGCATTAGATACTTATCGAGACACACAATTGATGCCTGTCTTAAGACAACTGCGCAATTTGTCTGATGAAGCTAAATTAGCATCATGGAAATCACTAAATGCCACTCTAGACAGCTTGGAAAACACATATCCTGAATTAATTCAAATGATTCTGGAACAACGACTGGATTATATCCGAATGTTGCATCCACGAAGCATCAAGCGATTTGCATTACAGAATCAAAAGGCAGAAGAAAACGAGATAGATGCCTTTTATCAATCCA
>JARRPN010000625.1:0-1872 GCA_037382875.1 Calditrichaceae bacterium
GAAACAAAGGAAAAAATCGCAAATGTTAGTACCTACTTTGATTATGGGTGTAATTGCACTTATTATGTTTATTCTTGCGTATAATAAAGGTGAAGGACAGCATATGGTCGGTATGCAGTCAGCCTTTAAAATGACCATAGAAATATTGCCGCTTTTAATTTTTGCATTCATTGTTGCCGGGATGATACAGGTATTATTACCTAAAGAGCTATTGAGTAAATGGGTCGGGGCTGAGTCCGGCTGGAGGGGATTATTTATTGGTACAATTGCAGGCGGTTTATCACCAGGCGGCCCTTATGTAAGTTTACCGGTGGTTGCGGGTCTGTTGAAATCCGGAGCAAGCGCTGGAACTATGGTGGCATTTCTTACTGGTTGGTCGCTCTGGGCTTTTGCCCGCATGCCTATGGAATATGGAATATTAGGGTGGAAATTTACTATTATTCGATTTGCCAGCACGGTAATATTTCCTCCGATAGCAGGAATTATAGCTAACACTTGAGCTGGCGGAAAAAGTTATTCAAAATAATGAAATTGGTGAAATAAACTATGTCGCCGGTATCGATGTTGGTTTTGATCTGAAACGTAAAATTTCCAGGGCAGCCGTTGCTGTGCTCTCGTATCCCGATTTAGAATTAATAGAATCAACAAAGGCTGAACTCGAAACAGTATTTCCCTACATTCCAGGATTATTATCATTTCGGGAAGTCCCCGTAATAATTGAAGCCCTGAAGAAGATTCAGCAAAAACCAAATGTGATTTTGTGTGACGGGCAGGGGATCGCTCATCCGAGACGATTTGGTATTGCCTCCCATATTGGTGTTTTGACCGATATACCGACGATTGGCATTGCCAAATCAAGATTGATTGGAGTATATGGAACACTTAATCAGAAAAAAGGATCAAAGGTAAATTTAACAGACAAAGAGGAGATAATTGGAGCTGTTATTCGTTCCCGTACGAATGTAAAACCTTTATTTATTTCTATTGGTCATAAATTGGATTTAGATACATGTCTGAGAATTGTCTGGAATTGTATTACAAAATATCGTCTACCTGAAACCACACGATGGGCGCACCGTTTAGCATCATTAATTTAAGTTTATATATTGGCTGAAAACAGCTAATAATGGCTAAATAAAACACTAATGGCTGAAAAAAGCCAACATATTTTTTAGCTATCAATATATAAATTTTATCTTAACCTCTTGTAATTAAAAAAGTTATTGATATTTAAATATCAATTATTAATAGCTCTAAAACTGGCACATTGTTTGCCCAAGATCAAGTACACACAATCTCTCACATATTCAATAGGGCAGTTAAGGAGTATATTTTGAATTTCTTCAATAAATGGATTTTAGTGATTAGTTATTTTACTGCTGCTATATTTGTAATATCAGCCTGCTCTAAAGATTCAGAGATTCTCTCCTCAGAAAATAAAAGTCAAATAGAAAACGATGAAGCCAAATTAATTGATGGGTGTCTTTACGAAGAAGGATCTTTTCTATCTGAATATGTTGAGGCTGAAGATTTATACACACCTGTACTCATATCGATATCCAACGGCTCATTTTTAAGAATACCTAATAAATCATTACTGCCTCCGGAAGATCTTGTTGGGAAAAATGTAGATATTACGATGACGGTTACTAATGATGTGGAAAATAATGAGCTTTTATTTCAATTTGGTCCGCATGGATGTGAATTTATTCTACCGGCTGAACTCTGTCTTAGCTGGAAGACAACTAATTCTAAAAATGCTACGTTATATTATCTGGATGAGCAGGGTAATAGAAAAGAGCATCTGCCTGATCAGATCGACATTATAAATAAGAGAATGATTATTAACATAAATCATTTTTCAAGGTATGC
>JARRPN010000626.1:0-1389 GCA_037382875.1 Calditrichaceae bacterium
CTGCCCATGAAAAGGACATTTTAGTAGCTGTTTGTGCCGACCTGTTAAGTTTGGTTTTAATTAAATCACCCGGCGCGATGGGAGCGGATGTGGTTGTGGGAAGCAGCCAGCGATTTGGCGTTCCAATGGGATATGGCGGGCCACACGCTGCTTTTTTTGCAACACGGGAAGAATATAAACGAAATGTACCCGGTCGTATCATCGGCGTCTCGGTGGATCGTTATGTCAAAAAGGCATACCGGATGGCATTGCAGACCCGCGAACAACATATCCGGCGGGAAAAAGCCACATCCAATATCTGCACGGCTCAGGCTCTGTTAGCAATTATGGCTGGTATGTATGCGGTGTATCATGGTCCCAAGGGTTTGAAACAAATTGCGGATCGGGTTCATTCACTAGCATGTACATTGTCTGAACAGTTAAAAAATATTGGAGTCAATCAGGTTAATAAATATTTCTTTGATACTTTAAAACTAGAAGTAACACCAGAATTACAATTAAGACTAATTGATGAAGCATTAACTTCAGAAATCAATTTCAGAATAATCGGGAAAACTGAAATAGGCATTTCTGTAGATGAGGCGACAACGGAATCAGATATTTTAGAAATTATTAAGGTATTTCAGAATGTGATAAATCCAGATAAAAAAATACCGGATTTTAAAATTGCAAATAAATCAAGAATTCCTCAAGATATAAAAAGATCTGATGATATTTTAATTCATCCTGTGTTCAACTCCTTCCAATCTGAAACCAGCATGATGCGTTATATTAAGAAGCTGGAAAACCGTGATCTCTCTCTCACTGCTTCCATGATCCCACTGGGTTCCTGTACGATGAAACTTAATCCGGCAACCGCCATGTATCCAGTCAGCTGGCCTGAGTTTGCATCGATTCATCCCTTTGTACCGATGGACCAGGTAATCGGTTATCATGAAATTATTGATGAGCTGGAAGAATCACTGGCAAAAGTGACCGGACTGGCAGCAACATCCTTGCAGCCTAATTCCGGTGCACAGGGTGAATATACCGGGTTGATGGTAATTCGCGCCTATCACAAAAGCAGGGGACAGGATCAGCGTAATGTGGTTTTAATTCCCAGTTCGGCTCATGGCACCAATCCGGCGAGCGCAGTTATGGCCGGCAGTGAAGTGGTCATCATTAAGTGTGATGAGCATGGCAATATTGATATCCCCGATTTAAAAGAAAAAGCGGAATTACATAAAGACCGATTGTCTTCGATAATGGTAACGTACCCATCAACGCACGGCGTATTCGAGGAAGGTATTATAGATATTTGTAAGATAATTCATGATAATGGCGGGCAGGTTTATATGGATGGCGCTAATATGAATGCTCAGGTTGGTCTGACCAATCCGGGTATCATCG
>JARRPN010000627.1:0-2453 GCA_037382875.1 Calditrichaceae bacterium
ATTTATTCTCTTCAAGTCGTTTTTTAATAATTTGAATATAGCCAGAAATTGATGAAATGGATTTATCAAAATCTGATGTTACAACACTTAAAAGATCACGATAATTTTCATTTGCCTGTCTTAATTCAGCCTGTATTTTTGCGTTTTCACGAATCAAAGCAGCCTGGGTTCCAAACAAAACCAACGATTTAACTTTTTCTTTGGTATCACCATCCAATTGATCTAACTTAGAGGTAGTAAAATCGATTGGCGGCAGGTCTTCAAGTCTTTCCAGATATTCATCGAGAATGTTAACCATCAATTTTTTAGGTTCCGGTTCACTCTTAATTAATTTAAGACCACGCTCATACAATTCCTGGTAATTCTTCCTGCCAACATCAACTTTTTCAAATAGATTATTATTTTGTTTTCCTTCATCCATTTTAAAATCCTGAATAAATTATATTAATTTTAACAGTCAAACTAATTCAATATTTATGCTTTTATTTGGAATAATGCGATAATCGGTAATTTTTTAATTTTGATTAGAACATTTAGTAAAATATTGAATTTTAATAATATACAACAAATAAAATAATAAGTTTCAACCATGAATCATTAAGATAATATTAAAATATCTGTTCATAGATATGATAATCGCATTTTCTCATTCCAAGCTCGGTATATGTTTTTTGTGCGATCGAATTAGAATGCTCTACATAAAGCCGTAATCCTATTATTCCCTGCTCTTTGGCATAATCCATTATAAATTGATACATTTTCCGAAAAATACCTTGCCGTCTGTGATCCGGATGAATATAAACACTCTGAATCCACCAGATCAAACCATTGCGCCAATCACTCCACTCTTTAGTGATCATCAAACAGCCGCATACCTGATTATCAATTTTGGCCACAATATAAAAACCTAATTCAGGTTGCTTCATTAAATTTTTAACGCCATTTAGAATTACATTTCCATCCAGCTCCAGATTCTCAGTTTCCCTGGCCATTTTCCTATTGAACTCTGCAATAAATTCAGCATCATCCAAATTAGCTTTATTAATTATAATATTCTGAGACATAAAATATACTATTCACCTTTTTAAGCGACAATTTATATATACAATTTCAGATGATCAAAACTATAAACAGGATACGCTATATAAATATTTTTTGTAATAATCTGTTTTTCATTAAGGAAAAAGTAAAATGATTCCATGTGCAAAATGTGGAAAAGATCTGAGTGAAGAGGGGAAAAATTCAGCGATTGTATCCATATCCGGAAGTATTATGGGTGATGAATATATTGAATCTTACTTCTTTTGTAAACAATGTCAGGTATACACTGTGGAAGTTTGTCATGATCAATTTTTGGGAGATGAAGATGTCGCATTTCGTGGGCCATTGACTAAAAAAGAAGGTGACAAGCAAATCAAATTAATAAAACAGTGTGCCACGCCATGGGATAAAAAATGCCGATGCCAGGCTCATCTTTCTTATTTTGGTGTTTGGCTGGATTAAATAGCTGTTTAATTATTTTTTATTATCAACCAAAAAATTGTTTTATTTATTTTTAATGTTACAATAATAAATCGTTATTTAATATATTACAGAAGTTGTATAATAAATAAGAAATTCTATGGAAAATTTAGTCATCAGATCTTATCAACATAGTGATAAAGAAAACATTATCAAGTTATGGGGGGATTGTGATCTGATTGTATCCTGGAATAATCCGGAAAAAGATATCGCAAGAAAGCTGAAAGTAAATCCGGAGTGGTTTTTAATTGGCGAGTTGAATGGACAAATTGTGGCATCCTGTATGGTTGGGTATGAAGGGCACAGGGGTTGGATTAATTATTTAGCAGTCGATCCTAAATATCAGCGAAAAGGTATTGCCAGCAAGATGATGGCTGAAGCAGAAAATATTCTCAGAAGTACTGGTTGTGCTAAAATTAATCTGCAAGTAAGAGAAATCAATCCAGACGTCGTTAAATTCTATGAAAGTATCGGCTATAAAGTTGAACCGATGGTAAATATGGGTAAACGACTGGAAAACGATGAGTAAAACAAAATCTAAGGATAAGAAAAAACATAAACGCGATAAAAAAGAGAAAAAGCTTTAGCAAAATTTAATGAATATTCCGGAGGATACTCTGCAATCACCAATGGAAAGAAGTTACAAGGAGTGTCCCTGTACAAAAAAATGCACCATCCATGGTGAGTGCTTATTATGTGTGGCATATCATTTAAGGAAAGGTAAACTCCCACGATGTGAGAGATAAAATTATATATATGTTATCTCAACATCTTAAAGGCATGCATCCAATCATTATTTAGAAATCCCGGAATACACCATAAAATACACAATGGTTCAATGGCCCGGGCTGCTTCTGCATCACCCATATCATCAATTTCCCAGCCAAACTGATCTAATATCTCAGTGACTTTTTTCTTGGCATCCCTATCAT
>JARRPN010000628.1:0-2447 GCA_037382875.1 Calditrichaceae bacterium
CAGGACTGTGCAGTGTGAAGGCTGCCGGTCTGCATTGCCCTGTGCAAATGTTACATATTCTTCACCCCTGATGGCCTCCATACTGACCAAATTTGGATATGTTCTGTACCATCCACGGGGAAAAGTGCAACCATGGAAGTTAACAGCAAGATTGTATTTTGCAGCATCTTTTAGAATATCAATATAATATTGCATCATAGACTGACCGTCGCCACCGAAAAAATCCACTTTAATACCGCCGATACCCATATCATGCAAAATTTGAAATTCAGTCCTTCTCGATTTGTTCGTCAGCATCTTATCACGTGGTGTCTGTGGTGTTGTATTCCAGTCTCCCGCGGAATTATACCATAGCAAAATTTTAACATTTTTAGTTTTAGCATAATCCGCAAGTTCCTTAATCTTATCATACCCGATTTGAGTATCCCAGAGCGCATCGATAAGACAATATTCCCAGTTCATTTTTGCGGCAAAGTCGATAAATTCCTTTTGAGTATCATACACCGTCTCATTGTCTTTTAGAATGACCCAGCTCCAGGATGCGATACCCGGTTCAAGCCATGAAGAAACATCATATTGGGCAGGTCTGGCCAGATCGGTTTCTAAAGTTGATTCAACAAGATCTGCAAGATTATCGGTAATCACAATAATACGCCACGGAGTTGTCCATGGCAAAACCGACTCTGGTAAATAAGGTTCATATCCACGGCGCTCCTGAGGCTGAGGAAATTGTACAGAATATTCTCCATCAGGCGAAAACTGGCTTAAACGCGTACCGCAATAGTTTGTATCAACTGCAGTTTCAGTAATACTAATCCAAAACTTTTCCTTTTTAAATAGCGCCGGCATCACCCAGCCCGCCGGATTTCGTGCGATTGTTCCAACAGGTATTTCCAATTGATAATATTCTTCATAGGATGGCGATGCGTAGCACCAGTCCATCCGCGCATCGGCACATGGCTGCAAAAACGCTCTTGTCGAAAGATCAAAGTGGTAGGTAGATAATTCTCTATATATCTTCACAAGCGTATTGGTTTTTTCCGGAAAATGATAGCGGAAGGCGACGCCATCGTTTGATACCTGGAAAATGATCTCCATTATTTTTGAATTTGTATTCTTCAAATAAAAGATTCGTTTATTACCCGCATAATTACATATTAACCTTTTTCCATGAAGGAGAGTATAATTATCACTGACAAGATATTGGTTTGACACGGACTCCAGGGTAAGATTGGTTGTAAAATCTTCATCACTTCGTACAATTCCTAATTTTGATTGCCTGAGAATAATGGAACCGGAATGAGAAACGTAATAAACCGGCGCTCACTTTTTATGGTATAAGAGTCCGCACAAAACCCAATTGAAAAAAAGGCTATTAGAACGAGGATTAATTTTAACGTCATATTTTTAACCATATGAATACCTTTCAATTATGCAGCTACTTTAGATTACCATTACATTTTATATAAGATAAGAAATTTATTAATATAAATTCCATTCATTATTGAATGGTAACAATTTTTTTCAGTTTTATATCTTTACTTGAACTGCCAATTTGAATTTCCCATTTGCCCGGCTGGGTTTCAAATTTATTTGTTTTTATATCATAAAAAGATAACTCTGATGCCGGAATTTTGAATGTAAGATTTTTACTCTCACCCGGTGAAAGCGTAATCCTTTGAAACCGTTTTAACTGATTGATTGGCACTTTTATAGCTGCGTCCATGCTATGGGCATATATCTGGGCTACTTCATCACCCTTTATTTTGCCGGTGTTCTTTATTGTAAATTGCAGTTCGACATCACCATCTTTTTTAATATGGTCGGAGCTTAGTTTTAAATCACTGTACTCAAATTGTGTGTATGAGAGACCATAACCAAAAGGATATAGAACCGGTTGCTCAAAATACATATACGTTCGCGGATTATTAATAATATCATAATCAGCAAAAGGAAGGAGTTGTTTTGTTGATGCATAAAACGTCTGAGGAAGTTTTCCACCCGGATTAACATCCCCAAATAAAACATCTGCAATAGCTTTACCAGCAAATTCGCCGCCATACCACGCTTCCACGATTGCCTTTGCTTTGTCTTCAATACCTGCAAGAGCGACAGGGCCTCCATTCACAAGAACAAGAATAATATTGGGATTGACGGAAGCGACTTCCCTGATCAGCTCTCTTTGAACCTCAGGTAATTCAATCGCTGTGCGATACAATTCTTCACGGGAAATATCAGGAGAGGTTCCAACCAGCATAATAACAACATCATTTTTTGCCGCCAGCTTTTTAGCAGAACTAAAATCTTTTTGACCAAATGCCCAGGTTAACCTGGCAACGGCGCCAAGAGCATTATCATACATATCAAATTAAACTGCATATTCTTTTCCGGCTTTTAATTCTACATTTGCTTTATTCGGTTCTTCAGCATGATCTCTCCAGTCATCA
>JARRPN010000629.1:0-1378 GCA_037382875.1 Calditrichaceae bacterium
GACCGAAATGCATATTATGCGGATTGCGGTCGCACAGGAATTTCAAGACAGAGGAGTGGCCACATGGCTGCTTCAGAAATGCTTGAGGTTGGCCAAACAGAAAAAAGTATATTCAGTTTACATCGAAGTACGTCCCTATAATAAAACGGCCATCGCCCTTTATCGAAAGTCGGGATTTCAGCTGCTGGGTAGAAGACCCCCGTTACTATCCAGAGACCGGTGAAGATGCACTGGTGATGGTAAAACATTTAAAGGAGCACTTATGACTGTAAAAATCGGCATTAACGGTTTTGGCAGGATTGGGCGTCTGGTCTTTCGAGCAGCATGGGATCACCCCGAGGTTGAAGTTGTCGCAATTAATGACCTTGCCGATGGTGCCACGATCGCCCATTTACTCAAATATGATTCGGTACACGGCAGGTTTGTACCGGACATTACCGCCCAAAATGATCAACTGCAGGTTGACGGCAATTCGGTTGTTATACGGTCCATCAAAGAGCCCGATAAAATCGACTGGCGCAAACTGGGTGTTGATATTGTAGCGGAATGTACCGGATTGTTTCGCGATCGGGAAAGCGCTTCCAAACATCTGGCTGCCGGAGCCCGTAAAGTCATCATTTCCGCTCCGGCCGGAGATCCGGACATCACCGTGGTTATGGGCGTTAACTCAAATCAGTATGATCCGCGCCGGCATCATATTATTTCTAATGCCTCGTGCACGACAAACTGTCTGGCGCCGGTGGCTAAAGTGATACTGGAAAATTCTGGCTTAAAGACAGGATTGATGACCACCATCCACGCTTACACCGGCGACCAGCGGCTGCTGGATTTCCCGCACAAGGACTTACGCCGCGCAAGAGCAGCGGCACTTTCGATGGTGCCCACCACCACCGGCGCGGCCAAGGCCGTATCACTGGTGTTGCCGGAACTTGACGGAAAGCTCAATGGGTTGGCCATCCGCGTCCCAACGCCCAATGTCTCTCTGGTGGATTTCGTAGCAACCGTTGAAAAACCCGATATTACCATCTCAGAAATAAATTCGGCTCTGAAGGCCGCATCGGAGGAATCCCTTGCCGGTATTCTGGGATACAGTGAAGAGCCGCTGGTTTCGGTTGATTACAACGGGTGCTCATTTTCATCCGTCGTCGACGCTCCCACCACCTATGTCGTCGGCAATATGGTAAAAGTACTTTCCTGGTACGACAATGAATCCGGCTACTCCCACCGAATGGTGGATCTGGCAGCGATGGTAGGGTCTCAGTTATAATCTAAAAGAGGGTTTCAGGTGTTCCGCCTCAGGTGGATTCAGGTGTCAGCTCGATCAATTCTGACACCTGACACCCGCCTGCGCGGTCGTAGCCGCTTCGGCGCGGCGAAG
>JARRPN010000630.1:0-1378 GCA_037382875.1 Calditrichaceae bacterium
CCTTTTTATGATGAAGGATTGGATAATTCACCGATCTTTGATGGGGTTCGTCTGGTCATAGAAGATGTGCCCTGGGAAGTTGTGAGCGCAGAATGGACAACAGGTGATACGGATGCCGAGATTGAAATTGGTTATGATTGGTATGACAAAGGTACCAGTGATGATTATGAAATCCGTTGGACAGGTGTTTTTGGTGATTCAGGTGTTTATGGAACTCCACCGATTCCGTTTACTATTTATAATTTAACTGAGGATGCTTCATGTGGGCATTATCTCTGGGATGATGATGAGAGCGGCGGCTGGTCATCCGGTGATGAAGGATTTATAGTTGAACCGGATGGATATTGGTGGACATGGTTATTTATTGTACGTACGGATGAAGCCACAGTAGCTCCTGAAGCCGGTGATGTGTTCACTGTAATAACTGCAAAGGCTATTACAGAGTCTGATAAGTATGCCTTTTCTACAACATCCGGTTCGTACGCGCAAGTAGCAAAAAAAGATTTATCGGATATAACCACTGTACCAAATCCCTTCGTTGTTTCTTCAGTGTATGAAATTGGGGCATTCGGTACTGAAAAAGAAGTACAGTTTCATTTTCTGCCACCACAGTGCACGATTAAAATCTTTAATATAGCTGGAGATTTAATAAGAACCATTGAACATACCAATGGCACTTCAATTGAACCATGGAATTTGCAATCCTACAATCAACAGGAAGTTTCTTTTGGCGTGTATATATATCACATCGACGCACCTGGAATAGGTGAGCACATTGGTAAAATGGCTATAATTAAATAATAACTGAAGTCCTGTTTTTATATGACAGAATATTATCTGGAGGATAAAATGAAACAAATATTATATATCTTATTTTCAATAGTTTTGCTGATGGCCCTCGGCTCTGAAGCGATTGCCCAGATTGATAATGTCGGGACATCAGCGGCTAATTTTCTCAAAATAGGTATGGGCGCCCGCGCACAGAGTATGAGTGGCGCTTATGTTGCGCAAGCAAATGATGCAACTGCACTATATTGGAATCCGGCAGGGATTGTCCATATTGAAACCAGGGAAGTATCGTTTACCCGTGTTGACTGGATTGCGGATATCGAACTAAACTATATGGCTACGGCATTCTCATTAGGTGACTTTGGCCATTTAGGTGTAGGTATCTCTTATCTTTCTATGGGTGAAATGAAAATCACAAATCGGGAGCACCCGGAAGGAACCGGAGAAACATTTGATTCAAATGATCTATGTATTGGTTTAACATACGCTCGTCATCTCACCGATCGTTTCACTGTTGGTGTTACAGCAAAATATATTCAGGAAAAAATTAATCAAAGTTCGGCCAGCGCATTTGCTATGGATATTGGCA
>JARRPN010000631.1:0-1372 GCA_037382875.1 Calditrichaceae bacterium
AAAAAAAGGGGACAATATTGTTACTAATGGCGGTATACATGGTAAAGTAATGGGTTTTACTGATGATAATAAAACGGTTATTGTAAAAGTCGATGATAATGTAAAATTAAATATCGATAAAAGTGCTGTTGGTGTAGTACTACCAGTTGGACAAAAAAATTAAATGAAAATAGTTTTTATGGGAACACCGGATTTTGCCGTTGTTTCCCTAAAAAAATTAATTGCGAATAATCATCAGATTGTTGCGGTAGTTACCGTTCCGGATAAACCAAAGGGCAGGGGGTTAAAAGTAATCGGATCGCCGGTAAAACAGTTAGCTCTGGAAAATGACCTTGAAATACTGCAGCCCAAGAAACTTAAAAATGAAGACTTCATCAGAAGATTAAAACAGATTGAAGCAGATGTTTATGTTGTTGTAGCATTTCGTATTCTGCCTCCTGAAGTCTTCAATATACCAAAATTGGGAACCATAAATTTACATGCATCCTTGTTGCCAAAATATCGAGGTGCTGCTCCAATTAACTGGACTATCATTAATGGAGAAAAACAAACCGGTGTAACGACCATCCTAATTGATGAAAAAGTGGATACAGGTAATATGTTAATACAGAAAAAAGTAAACATTTCTGATGAGATGACAGCAGGAGAGTTGCATGATGTCCTAGCTGAACATGGCGCCAATGTTTTATTAAAAACGTTAGATAAACTTTCATCTGGCACATTAAAAATTGAAAAACAGGATAATTCACAGGCAACTAAGGCACCTAAGCTTGATAAAGAACTATGTCATGTCAATTTTAATCAGCCAGCGAAAGATGTTTATAATTTGATCCGTGGATTAAACCCGTATCCGGCGGCTTTTGTATATCATAAGGAAAAACAAATCAAAATATTTAACTGTACGGTTGCTGAGATTAATAAATCAGATGATATTCCAGGAACTGTGATTGATAAATCGAAAACTGATTTTACAATAGCATGTGCCGAAGGATCCATAGCAATTAAAGAAGTTCAGCTACAAGGAAAACGCAGAATGTGGGTTAAAGATTTTTTTAACGGTTACAATATAGAGAAAGGGGATCTATTAAAATAAATCTATCCATTCTGATTTGAAACATTTATTCATAGATAGGCGTTATAATTCTATATGACAAATCCTGAAAGGGGGTAGTATGGTTACGGTAAATGTTAAAAATCATGGTGATTTCGACAAAGCACTTAGAATTTTTAAAGCGAAAGTGAGAAAAGCACAGATTATGGAAATTACGCAGCGTAAAGCCTACTATGTTAGTCCAAGTGAGCAAAAACACAGGAGACGACATAAAAGAACAAGATAACACTTTCATATAAATATACCCTATTTCTTACCAAA
>JARRPN010000632.1:0-639 GCA_037382875.1 Calditrichaceae bacterium
CAACACTGATCAAAAAAATAATCTATTTGTTTATTTATTCAATAATCATTTACCGAGAGGATTTTTTGTTAATGATTATGTTATAATCAAAGATGAAATTGAGCGTATTAAAACAATAAACAACAAGGAATTTGATCCGGGAAAGACAGCAATCGTTGAAGCTGAAATTCCTCAACAGGTTAATAAGCCGGATAGTTCATATAGTCGTTGGGTCGATTTTACACCCAATTTATCAAAGTTTGAAGTTTATACAGACAAGCAAGCTCTATTTGTAATTTCTGAAGTTGATTATCCACCCGGATGGAAATATTATCTGGATGGTACTTTAAAAGATGATATTTACAAGACCGATCATGCGATTCAATCCGTTGTTGTGCCTGAAGGCAAACACACTGTAGAATTAAGATTCGAGCCGGATTCCTTCACCCAAGATTTAAGATTATCATATGCATCCGTCTCAATTATATACATATTAATAATAATTTCATTGATAATTGAGAATAGAAACAAAATTTTATCCATGATAAATAAAAAGTGATATCGCCATCACTATGCAAAAAGTACTAATTGTAACTTATTATTGGCCTCCGGCTGGCGGACCGGGTGTTCAACGCGTACTAAAATTTGCCAGATATTTGC
>JARRPN010000632.1:648-2005 GCA_037382875.1 Calditrichaceae bacterium
TAAAAACTATATAAATTGTTCTCCGGGATTCCCGAAAACAAACCCATACCTGTAGCAGTTCTATCACAAAAACCAAAAAGTATTAAAAAGAAGATTTTAAATTTTATCCGTTTAAATCTTTTTTTACCCGATGCTAAAATACTTTGGTATTTATCAGCTTATTTGGTAGGAAAGAAAATTATCAAAAAAGAAAATCCTGATTTAATTTTTTCAAGCTCTCCGCCACCAACAACCCATTTGATAGCATCGAAATTAGCAAAAAAATTTAATATTAAATGGATTGCTGATTTCAGAGATCCCTGGAGTAAAATTCACTATTATCAGAATCAGAGAATTTCATTGATTCAAAAACTGGATGAAAAACTTGAGAATCGAATTCAAACTCAATGTGATGTAATTACGTGCGCCAGTAAGAATTTTGCAGATCTGCTAATGATTCAGAATAAAGAAAAAATTCAGGTTATTTATAACGGCTTTGATGAAAACGATATGATCTCTGAATCAAGGAAGAATGAAGATGTTTTTAATATCGTATATATTGGCGGTTTAAATCAAAATCGTTACTATCCAGATTTTTTTAGACAATTATCTTCTGCATATACTGAAAAAATACTGGATCCGCAGAAATGCAACTTAATTATCGCTGGATCGATTGAGGATAATATCAAAAATGAACTTGAAACAATGTTTGCAAAATTCAACAGTTATCAATTTTTAGGATATGTTGAGCATAAAGAAGCGATGACATTGATGCAGAAAGCCGGTATTCTTCTCCTATTTCTTGAAGATATTGTTGGTTATGAGGGGCATGTGCCGGGTAAATTATTTGAATATTTGATCACCGGTAATCCAATTTTGGGCGTTGGAAATGCAAAGGGAGATACCACGCATATTTTAGAAGAAACCGGTGCCGGAAAGATTCTGGATAAGAACACAGATTTCAAAGCTCAGATTAAAATATATTATGATGATTGGTTGAATAATAGAAAAATAAAAATCCCGCTGGAAAAGATCGATAAATATTCGAGAATCAGATTGACAGAACAATTAGCTAAAATTTTTGAGAAATTATCTGATGAGTCCTAATAAGAAATTATTTATGCTGAAAAAAATTTGGGCTGATTTAAATGTACCCAAAATACGTTATCAGCTTGCAGAAGATGTCTATTCCAATGTATTAAATGAATATTACTTTGTTTTTAAGGAAGAGAGGGTTGCGGTTGGTAAAGATCAAGCGCTTATAAAAAAGTTTGATCAGGATGGTATTCCTGTAAATAAAACATATATTGATGTTACGGATAGAGACTACGTTTATTTTCCCATTTCAATCGGACAAATGGGTTTGTCTATTTTTCAT
>JARRPN010000633.1:0-2008 GCA_037382875.1 Calditrichaceae bacterium
CAAGTATAATTAAATTAAATAACAGATAAGTATCAAAGTGTCATGTATCTGGATACTATATGTTGATTGCAGTAATTTATAGACAGGAGCATATTAATGAATGAAAGAATTTTCGCCTGCACAATATTTATACTTTCAATCGTTAATATAAATCATGCACAGGAAGCACCTGATACTTACTTTGAATCAAGTTATGGAAAACTTGAATATGGTTTTTATATCCCTGAAAGTTATGATAGCACAAGAACTTATCCTTTAATAATGTATTTGCATGGAATGGGAAATAATTATTTCGTATATCTTGATTGGTATAATAGTGATGTTCAAACTGAGAATCCATGTTTTGTCTTCACACCAAGGACACCCGTTTCCTGGGCGGACTGGAGTGGGTGGTGGGATCAATTAACCGAACCTATGATAGCTGCATTGCATGTCATGGATAGTCTGATTAGTGTTTATCCAGTAGATACAAGCCGCATATATGTATATGGCATCTCAATGGGTGGTGAGGGAACATTTGACCTATTACATAAGCGCCCCAATAAATTTGCGGCAGCAATGTCGGTCTGTGGTGGTGGACAACCTTTTTGGGCCGAAAATATTTCCAAGACCCCTTTCTGGATGTTTCATGGTAGTGAGGACAAAATTAATCCCCCCAAATTAACAGAACAGGTATATGATGAACTCGTAAAAATAGGCGCTAACAAAATGCGCTATAAAAAATATCCTGGTTACGGGCATGAAATTTGGGATGTAGCTGCAAGTGAACCTTCATGGCATGACTGGATGTTCGCTCACTCAAAAGATGATACTTTGTTGTTAAAACCTTCCACCCCAATTGAATTAGCAGGGTCGATAACCGAGAATGATAAAATAAGATTATCCTGGAATGATATACGAAATCCAAATAAAAGAGAAAATAAAATTTGGTACTACAAGATATATAACAAGGATAGTCTAATTGGTTCAGTTGAATACGATAAAACAATATATGAATTCCCTGCTATTAGTGAGATAGATACTTTTAAAGTAAGTGCTGTTAATTACCATTTTAAGGAATCTGATAAATCTAATTTTGTTTACTATGATAATGGCTCAATCGGGACAGGAGTGCATGATTTTTTGAAAGTAGAACGGTTAAATTACATCCTTCATCAAAATTATCCCAATCCTTTTAATCCAAAAACCAAGATTTCTTTTTCAATTTCCAAAAAGAGTTTTGTTACATTATCCATATATGACATGTTAGGTAAGGTTATTGCTGTAGTAATGAATGAAGAAAAGTATCCCGGCCATTATTCAATAGAGTTAGATTTTTCTAACTTATCCAAATGCGCTTATAGTTTACAGCCGTTATTAATAAAAATCAATAATGGAAAAACGAATTGAATTTTAAGATACAGAAAATAATCTGGTAGCAATTCGGCGTTGCTTTGATATGCCGGGGAAGGCTCTAAACTACTTTGCCGGTTTGCCGCTGTCGGGGTTAACCTGCTCGCTTTCAAGGCGGTTCCCCTGGAATCCGGCCGTACCCGCTTCACGCTTTTTCCAAATGAGGGTTCAAAGATGAGCGCTGCAGCAAAAAGGTCGGGACTGGAAATCGATGGCCCCCACCCTGCCCTGCTTATAAAGGATGATGATCAGTCCGGTGCTCTGGCGGGTATTTATGAGAAGTTTGCTCAGGCTAATATTACTGTAAATGAATCAAGCGGTATTGCGGATATCAATGGCACATATGGCGTTGTGCTTTATCTAAAAGAGGAAGACTGTGTAAAAGCAATGGCGGTTTTGGATATATAAATGAATCCTAATATCAATAATTACGTATTTATCAAATCAAAAATATTGATATTATTAAATAACCGAAGGATTCTTTAAATGAAAATGAAACTGAACATAAGACTATTCGCAGTTCTTTTGATTACTGCTGTACTGGGATTCAAGATTCAGTTAAGTTTTGCAGCACAAACGTTTGATGACCGGAACCAGAAACTGAAATTCTTTCTGG
>JARRPN010000634.1:0-2294 GCA_037382875.1 Calditrichaceae bacterium
CAGAACGAGCTATTAAAGAAGCAAAAGGTAAGTTAAAGATTAAATAAAGGATCCGCCCTCGTCCTACCTGCAAACAGGGAGGGAAATCCCGATTTATCGGGATGGGGATTAAAAACAAGGTACTAAAATGAAAATTGCAGTTATCGGCTCAGGTGGAAGAGAACATGCCATTGCCTGGAAATTTGCCCAAAGCATACCTGAAGAGGATATTTTTGTAATTCCAGGAAATGGGGGTACTAAAAATAATGTAGATCTTAATGTGAATGATTTTAAAGCGGTAGAAAAATTCTGTAAAGAAAAAGAGATTGATCTTATTTTTGTTGGACCGGAAGATCCATTGGCTAATGGTATTGTGGATTATTTTCAGGATAAAGACATCAAAATTTTTGGCCCGGATAAAGAAGCCGCACAACTGGAAGGTTCAAAAATTCATGCAAAACGATTTATGAAAAAATATGGTGTGGCTACTTCTGATTTTTGGCTTGCTGAAGATGGTGACGACATTGAACAGATCATCCGAAAAAATGACGGCAATATTGTAATTAAATATGATGGTCTTGCCGCGGGCAAAGGTGTATTTGTCTGTTCTTCGGTTCAGGAAGCCATGGAAGCGCTCAGTGAAATTAAAAAGCGCTATGGCAATGATGCGCATTACATTGTAGAGCAGAAAATCAGTGGTCAGGAATTATCCATCATTGGATTTACAGATGGCAAAGATATTAAATTATTGATGACTTCACAGGACCACAAACCAGCATATGATGGTGACAAAGGACCAAATACCGGTGGAATGGGCGCCTATTGCCCGGTGCCATTGGCAACTGAATCGGTTTTGACAGATATAAAGATAAAAATAGTTGAACCCACCTTAAGAGGCCTTGAGGCTGAAGAATTAAATTACAAAGGTGTCATCTACTTTGGCATTATGATGACTGAATCTGGCCCAATGTTACTGGAATACAACGTCCGATTTGGCGATCCTGAAACAGAAGTGATCTTACCTTCGTTGAAAAGTGATTTACTGGAACTGGTATTATCCTGTCTTAATGGTACACTTTCCTCTTTTAAGATGGAATTCAATGAAGGTTATTTTGTGGATGTGGTTCTGGCATCCGGCGGGTATCCGGGCAGCTATGAAAAAGGTAGAGTAATCACTGGACTGGACAAAATTTCGGCTGATGCCATGGCTTTCCATGCCGGAACGAAAAAAGAAAATGGCAACATTTTAACTTTCGGTGGACGCGTATTAAATATTATCGGAAAAGGATCGGATTTAAAATCAGCCATTGAAAAAGCTTATGCAGAAGTTGAGCAAGTAACCTTTGACGGAATGTTTTATCATGCTGCCGGACTAAAGATTGCTGAAGATTTTGGAATGCCGACAGCCTGTATTGAATCTAAAGGTAAAAAGAGAGAAGTCTTTGATCAGGAAGTTGTTGATTATTTGGATCAATATCATCTTGATTATATTGTTCTGGCTGGATATATGCGGATATTAAGTCCAATTTTTGTATCAGCTTATCGAAATAAAATAATCAATATTCACCCGGCTGATACATTAGAATTTCAGGGCGTTGGCGCTTATGAATGGGCGTTTAGAAATAAGAAGGAATTTACAAAAATAACCGTTCACTTTGTTGATGAAGGCGTGGATACGGGAAAAGTAATAGATAAGCAAGTCGTTGATTTGCGAGGATGCAAAACATTGGAAGAAGTTGAAAAAATAGGGTTAGCTACGGAACATGCTTTTTACAGTGAAGCCCTGCGCAAAGTGTTTAGCGGTGAATATAAATTGGAAGAGGGGAGTTAACATAGATGTGCGGTATAATTGGAGTAGTAGGCCATAAGGATGTCGCATCGGAAATAATTAATGGTATGGTAACTTTGCAGCATCGGGGACAGGATGCGGCTGGTGTCGTTACTTTTTCCGGTACATTTAAATTGAAAAAGGGAAACGGACGCGTAAGTACCGTATTTAAAGATGTGGATTTATCAGCTCTAAGTGGTTATAGCGGAATTGGACATGTGCGATATTCAACTATGGGTTCAACAGATGCGGAAGATGCTCAGCCCATCGCAGTTAATTATCCATTTGGTCTGGCCATGGTGCATAACGGGAATGTGGTTAATTTTAAGGAATTACGAAAAACGCTATATGAAGAACATCATCGATTAGTTGATACCTCAAATGATGTTGCTTTAATTCTATATACCTTCGCTTCAGTTCTGGAAAGTAAAGATCTTAAAAATCTTAGTGTAGAAGATGTTTTTGATTCCGTTGAAGAAGTACAAAA
>JARRPN010000635.1:0-2385 GCA_037382875.1 Calditrichaceae bacterium
TTAATATCAGTGGAAGAAATATCCGGTGTACGTGGCAGATATACAACTTTGCAAAGCTCTTTCAACTCGTCGAACCGGTCTTTCCAGTCCGATCCCATAACAAATACATCAATTTGATGCGTTCTGGAACAGATCAGAGCTCGTAAATATGATCTGATTATTGATCAGATACGTGGATTTGGTTCTGCTCAAATAGCCTGGTTCAGCGGAGCGAAATACAGGCTTGGATTTGAGCATAAAAAATATGCCTGTGTTTATAATGTTAAAGCGAATAGAAAATCGGTTCGGTATCATTCCTCTATGAAGTTCGATGCATTGATACCACTGGGTATTGAGGAAGAACCGCATAAGCTCTATTTTAATATCAAAGCGGAATCCATGGAATATATTGATAACTGGATAAAACAATCAGACCTTACTGAGGATAAAATAATTACGTTTTCACCAGGCAGTCCTGTGCCCAGAAAAAAATGGAGTTTAAATTCTTATGCTGATTTGGGTGAGAAAATATTACAGAATATAAAATATAAAATTGTTATTTTATGGGCACCCAATGAAAAGGAAGACGCTGATGCATTATTCAAATTGATGCATCATAAACCAATTATGGCGCCGGCCACCAATTTAAATCAGGCCGCAGCCATGTTAAAGCGATCTGTATTGCTTATATGCAATGATGGTGGACTGAATCATTTATCTGTAGCAACCGAAACGCCATCTATTGCTATTTTTGGCAGTATTAAACCGCATCGCTGGAGTCCGGAAATATTTGAAGGTCATTATCATTTTTTTAATGAGCAGCATGATTCTTTAAATGATGATACCTTCGGCATTGATCCGGAAAAAGTGTATCAAAAAGTGATGGAAATATTAAAATAGAATGAAATATCTTTTCTATATAGCCAAAGCCTATTCAATTCCGATTGTACAACCTTTGGTTACATATCTTGAGGAGCAGACGGCAGATTTCCGATTTTATGTTTCTGAAAAAGTGCGTGAACGTAAACCGGAAAAATGGTGCCATAACAAGATTTTGACCCGGTTAAAAGATGCGAGACAATTTAAACCGGATTTTGTTTTGTGTCCCGGCAATTTTGTGGATTTTCGGATTCCTGGGATGAAAGTACAGCTATTTCACGGACTAGGCGTTGAACTATCCGGCGAAAAACATCCGGAAAGAATTAAAACTGCCAGAAAACAAAAAAATTATTTTATATGCACCGACGTTTAGTACCAAACATGAATCAGCCAGCTCATTAACTGATGTTATCCCACAGATTATGAAGGATGATGAATTCTGGATTTTTAAATTTCATGAACTGATGGATCATGAAGTTGTAAAAACTTATCAGGCTTTTGATAAATCTAAAGCTTTAGTATTAACAGATGCGGAAATTACACCCTATTTGCATGCATCTGATGCTATGATTTCTGATACATCCTCAGTTATTTATGAATTTATGGTTTTAGATAAACCTATAATTACATTCAGAACGCAAGCTAGACAGGATAAAGGGATTGATATTACAAGATCGGATGAACTGCGCCCGGCTCTTGATCGTTGTTTTGCTAATCCAAATGAATTCAAGGAAAATCGGAAACACAATCTAAAGGCAATTAATCCTTATTTAGATGGCAGGACAAGTGAGCGAGTATTTAGAGAACTGGAAACCATTTTTGTTGAAAATATCAGAGCGAAAAAAAGAAAGCCATTAAATCTCTTTAGAAAATTACAGATAATTTATCATGGCATTTTCAGAAAGGGGTATCTGAGGTAAAGACTAATGGGTGGAACGAAGAAATTAGTAGGTACTACAGCTGAAAAAGCTATAAAATTGCTGCATACGGCAGCTGATATTCTAGAAGAGGCCGGGATACCTTATATTTTAGAAGCTGGTACGTTGCTTGGCATTGTGAGAGAAAATCGACTTCTACCCTGGGACACAGATCTAGATATAACTATTACACGAGCCTACGAAAAACAATTAAAGGCGGTGAGATCTAAATTCTGGGACGCCGGCTATCGTACCCGGATGCGCAAATTTAAACGTGATGTTGATTTTTTTAAAAAAGGTACAAATCGTATCCTACGTGTCCAGACGCGCAAATTTTATTTTCTAAAGGACTTCAGTTTACTCGATATATTTATTAAGGATCCGGTTGATGATGAATATTACTGGACCGTATCAGAAGAACGTCCGGTCTTAAAATCTGTTCCAAAACGATTTTATGATGAAATAACACAAATTGAATTTAATGGGCGCAAATATTGGGTACCAAAAGACTATGAGGACTATTTGGAATGCCATTATGGTGACTGGCGCACACCGGTTAAGGAATGGAATTCCCGAACAAGTGATCTTAGTGTAAAGAAAATTTTAGATA
>JARRPN010000636.1:0-2483 GCA_037382875.1 Calditrichaceae bacterium
CCAGAAAATGGTAAAATTGAAAATGGATCTAAAAAAGTAAACAATACTCTGGAATATTTTATTCATGATCATGGTCAACAGATCCCCATGAAATATTCAAATGATTTGTTTAATAAATTCAGCCAGTCCGAAATAAAAAAGGAAGGTTATCGGCTGGGGCGAGGTCTCGGGCTGACTTTTTGCAAACTGGCTGTCGAGGCTCACGGCGGCTCACTAAGTATCGATCCAAATAATAAAATTGGTAACCGATTTCTTTTAAATTTACCCGCCAATTAACTAACAGTTTTTCTGCTGCAATCTGCTCACTAGATAATCATCCGTTAAAGTTTCCCCCACACTTACCGAAAATTTTATAAAAGAAAAAAATAACATTAATTTAATTTATTTAGAATTCCTGTATGAGCTGCAAAAAAATTCCAGAAGTTAAACCTGAAGATGGTGGTTCCAGCTTGCAAGACCAAAAGATTGAGCTTATTAAATTACGTATCAAAAATAAATATTATGATCGCGATGATATACTGCAGAAAGTAATTAAGGAAATCTATGAGCGTGATGTGAGACGCGATACCTTAAACTAGTTTAGTCAATTTTTAACTCTCACAGTTTAAATTTTTTCTAATCTTTTCCTAACCTGTATTTAACAATCCAGCTATAGTTTACCCACCTTGTTATGTTGAAGTATTTTTGCGAGTTTAATATGCATATTTATGAGTTTAAAATTATAAAAAATTATATGTAATTTAACAGCTAAAATTATTTGAAATTAATAATTTTATTGTTGTATATTGATCGCTGAAATTCTGTTGCGAATCTGGGAGTTTTTGAAAAAATCTTTAATGCGCAGGAAGATTTTATCCGGGTTTTGTCAGAGAATTTTTGGGGATTGAAGTTTAATAATATTTAAATTTTCAACCAACTAACTTAACTCATTTTAACCTAAACGGGAGGGGCTATGTACAAATTTCTATTGTTACTATTTATTGTGGCTTTCCTAACTTCGAGCGCTGTAGCAGGTACTCTTGCAGGTAAAGTAACTGCAAAGGAAACAGGGGAGCCTTTAATAGGTGCCAATGTGTACCTGAAAGGAACAACTGTAGGTGCTGCAACTGATGAAGAAGGAATGTACTACATCAAAATTAATGACGGTACTTATGATGTGGTTTGTGATTATGTAGGGTATGCAACAATTACACAAACGGTTGAAGTATCTGGTGAAACAAAAGTTGATTTTGAATTGACTGAATTCCTATTTGCCAATGCCATTAATGTTTTCGCACAACCATGCAGGGTGGCGGTGCAGGTGATGCACGTATTAACGTGCGAGGTTTTACTCAAAGAAATATGGCTGTAATGATTAACGGTGTGCCGGTTAATGATATGGAAAACGGCTGGGTCTACTGGTCAAACTGGGACGGTGTGGGTGATGCAACTTCATCTATCCAGGTTCAGAGAGGTCTAAGTGCTGTTAATTTAGCTACGCCATCTATTGGTGGTACAATGAATATTATTACCGATCCTACTGCCCAGAAGGCAGGCATTATTTATAAAGATGAAATAGGTATTGGTAATTTCCACAAAAGAACAGTTTTTGCAAATACCGGTTTAGTTGATGACAAATTTGCTCTTACGATTGGTGGAGTGAGAAAGACAGGTGAAGGACAAGTTAGTGCTGCCTGGACAGATGCCTGGGCTTACTATCTTGGCGCATCTTACCAAATAAATAAAACGAATCGTCTTGAATTATATGCAACTGGAGCACCACAAAGACATGGTCAAAGAAGATGGAAATTGAATGCGGCTAATTTTAGCCATGAATTAGCGAAGGATTTAGGCTACGATGATGAAGTATTTGAAGATTCCAGATTTGCCGATCAAGGACTATTATATAATGCCAACTGGAGTGGTATTCCTTCATCCTATCAGGGTAATCAATATTGGGATGGTGTACAAAGACGACGTCATAATCCAGCTTTCATGAATGAATCAGAAAATTATTACCATAAGCCGATAGTTAATTTGAACTGGTATGCTCAATTCACAGATAAAGTAAGTTTGTTTACTACATTGTATTATAGTGGTGGTGTAGGTGGCGGAACAGGGTATTTTGGAAGCATGGGTTGGAATTATGATTTGCGGCAACGTGTTATTGATTATGATGCTACCATTGATAGGAATGTTGCAAATGTTGATACGATGGCTTCAGGAAGAATAGTGAGTTCTTCAAGAGGTATATTGAGAAACAGTGTTAATAAACAGTGGACGGTTGGTTTATTGTCCAAAGCACTTTATGAGATGAATGAAAATTTAAGTTTCTCTTTTGGCCTCGATTGGAGAACCGCAGAAGTTGAACATTTTCGTGAGGTTCGTGATTTATTGGGTGGAGATGTTTTCTATTTCGATGAAAATGAGTTTGAATCTGGCGATGAATATTATAAAGGATTAGGCGATAGAATAGATTACAATAACACCAACGATATTAATTG
>JARRPN010000637.1:0-3153 GCA_037382875.1 Calditrichaceae bacterium
GGCAGCTATTGTTATGTGTCGTGCCGTTCGCCAAGGCCAGCTTTTAAGACCAATCAACTGTTGAACCCGAATGCTTTCGTGGGTACTGTTGACTTTAGCTTTCTTGGTTTTCTGCATGAAACGGCTTAGTACTTCTTTTTTGCGACTGCGGATTTGCCAGGGTAGAAAACTCTCCAGATCGTGGATCATTTCACCAACCGATTGATAACGACGGCTTCGTTCTTTATGCAACGCTTTCCTTATGATCCGGCGTAAAGCGCGTGGAATTTCGGGATTGATCTGTTCCGGTGGTGTGTATTTATTCTGTACAATTTTTGCAAGAATTTCGGTATTGTTTTCGCCATAAAATGGTTTAACACCGGTTAGAACTTCATACAGCAGAATACCCAGCGGAAAAATATCACTCTGATGGGTCAGGGCATCTCCATTGGCCTGCTCCGGGGCCATGTAGGCCGGAGTGCCGACGATCATACCGGTCAAGGTCAGCCGGGTTGAGATATCATTTTTTGCCACACCGAAATCAATCAGTTTAACACCACCCTCGTAGGAAACCAGAATATTGCTTGGTTTAATATCCCGATGAATGATATTACGGGCGTGGGTATATTCCAAACCTCTGGCGATGCCTAAAATAATCAATGCTGCTGCATAGGCAGACATAGGGGCCATACTGTCGATAATAGTGCGCAGGTCCTCGCCATCGATATATTCCATAACTAGGTAATAGGATTTGCCGATATAAAGAAAATCATAAATAGCCGCCAGATTCTCATGATTAAATGAAGCACTCAGCAGGGCTTCCTGTTTAAAACGATTAATGATTTCACGATTGGGGTCTTTGAGTTTTTTGAGGACAACCGTTCGTTGAAGAGCGGGCTGCAATGCTTTATAAATGAGAGCCATACCGCCTTCGCCCAGTTTACCGAGGACTTTATAGCTTCCTATTTGTGAACTTTTTGTAGTCATATATAATTAATCAATATTCTCAGATTATAAAGAGTTTTAAAGTTCTTTATAGCCTTTGACGTGATCTATGGGCATAGTGATGAACACACCGTTTCCGGGATCATCCAATGAACCGATGATCTGTTCGATGGCCTGGATGATACGTTCATGGGTATCGTGCAGTAAATTTTGAAATCCGGCAAAAATAGGAATATCATGTGCCAGGATGCGTCCCATCCCAATACTGTCCAGAATAGTAGCACCATTGATGCCCAATTCCAAAAAAGCTTCCAGTATTTCCTGGAGACGTTCCTCCTGATTAAGGATAAAAATGATTAATTTCATGAGAAGTTAATCTAAATCAAAATAATAATTTTCTTCTTCCTGTAGCAGATTTAAAGCATCTTCGGCGGTTTTACAATCCAGAAGTTCATCACGGAGATCTTCGTTACTCATTAAACGGGATATACGACTAAGTAATTTAATGTGCAGACCGGGGTTATTTTCGGGGCCAACCAGCAAAAATATGATGCGTACATCTTTTTTATCAATGGATTCAAAATTCAACCCTTTATTATGTACACCCATGGCAACAGCAAAATTAGGGCAGGAACTATCCTTACAATGCGGTATGGCGATTCCGTTACCAACGCCTGTGGTCATTATTTTTTCACGATCGAGTACAGCTTTATAGGCTTGATCAGTATCATCAATAACTTTTGACTGACCTAATAGCATAACGAGTTTCTTTATAGCGTCATCACGATCTTTAGCATCAAGTGGTATTTTTATATAATCATTTAAAAGTATATCAGTCAGGCGCATATATCCTCCATGTTGAATTCAATTAAATTTAGTCAATTATCCTATAGATGCCAATACTTTTATTATGAGTTTGACATAAATTTTGCTGATAATTAAATTAAATTTTTTTATGGAGGAATAATGAAACTGAGTGAATTACTGACAGAAAATCTTATTTGATAACAAACCGGCCCATCTGATATTTTTAGTACTGTCGCCCCGCGATACATCCGGTCCGCATATACGGGCATTGGCTTCGATTACTAAAAATTTAAAAGATGCTGAAAAAAGAAAAGCTTTGCTTAATGCAAAGTCAGATGATGAAATCAAGAAGATATTTGATAAATTTGAGTCCTAAGAGTATATGACTGTCCCGTTTAAAAATGTTCTGGATAAGTATCTTGCCATTATTGAAGATGAAATGGCGCACATTGATAGCTACCAAACGGTTCCCTTGTTTTATGATCCGATTCATTATATGCTCGATCTCAAAGGTAAGCGCATTCGTCCTCTGCTTACTTTGCTGTCCGCTATGACATTTGGTGCCAAAGCCAGTGAAGCCAAATATGCAGCCGCCGCTGTGGAACTCTTGCATAACTTTACGCTCGTTCATGATGATATTATGGACAAGGATGCCACCCGACGGGGTAAACCAACCATTCATACCAAGTGGGATATCGGCACAGCGATCCTGGCTGGTGATGGTCTGATGGGATTGTCTTTCCGTAAATTATTACAATCACCCCGAGGCGATATTCCCGCTATGATGGGTCGTCTTACGGAGACCATGATCGTTATTTGCGAAGGTCAGGGGCTTGATAAAACGTTTGAGAATATGGAAAATGTCTCACTGGAAATCTATCTGGATATGATTGCCCGTAAAACAGCAGTTTTAATAGAAATGGCTTGTGAACTGGGTGGTATGGAAGCAGAAGCTGATAAAGACTCCATTCAGACCTTAAAAGAATATGGATACGCCCTGGGAATGGGTTTTCAGATTCAGGATGATTATCTGGATATCACCGCAGATGAAAATATTCTGGGTAAAAAAATTGGTAGCGATCTGCAAATGCGTAAAAAGACTATTCTGACTATTTTGCTCAGGGAATTAACCGGAAGCAATGATTTTTTTAATCTGGAGCTGGCTGATTTTAAAAAGCTAATGAATGAATACCAGATTCCAGACCGAGTCAAAACCATGTATACGGAATATTTTGACACTGCTTATGAAAATCTTGCCCTGTTACCGTCGAATGATTATGCTTTACAACTGAAAGAACTAACTGATTTCTTGAAAAACCGTTCCTGGTAATCATAGATCCTTGAATTAAATGCAGTTGTAAAGCATAATCATTCGACGGTAACAGGGCAAGATTTTCATAAGCAGTGTCAAAATATTCCGTA
>JARRPN010000638.1:0-1301 GCA_037382875.1 Calditrichaceae bacterium
GCATTTACAGTAAATTTTATAAATATGAAAAGAGTTCACTGCATTAATAATAGCCCGATTATTTTTGTGACTTCAAAAAAATGCTTAGCGCTTTAGAGAAGCTCAAAGTCATAGCAAAGATTTTGAGGAGAATATTTTTGTTTTAACCTACCATAATAATCTTATTCTCTCTTGCCGAGCTATAATAATATACTGCAAATTAAATTTTTCAAAAAAATTTAGGAAAATAAATAAGTAAGTAAATTCAAATTCTATCAATCTGTGAAATATAATCTTTATACAAAATATTCAAGTCGACGAAATGCAGGAACCTGTTTTATCTTAAGCAGATTCATATGTAAAAGTTTAATTGTTTTTCAACGAAGTAATTATAAAAATAATTATGATATAAAATGGTTGGAATAAATATTCTAGAAATTATTTCAAAATATGTTAAAAGACTCACAAAATAATAAAAGCAAGGACTATATATACGCTGCCCTTTTAGCTTTGTTATCTTTTACATTATGTTTCCAATACATTGTGCCAGCAGTTTGCGGTGTTTATCATGATGATGCAATATATGTTATTACTGCAAAAGCCATTGCACAAGGCGATGGTTATCGATTATTAAATCTTCCGAACACACCCGTACAAACTAAATATCCTGTATTATATCCACTTTTATTAGCTGCAATCTGGAAATTTTGGCCAAAATTTCCCCAAAATATATTCTACATGCAGATAATGACATCTTTAATAGCTTCTATCGCAATAGGGCTTTGCTATCTCTTCTTTCTACGATTTAAATATTTTTCGCGATTTATAGCTTTTACTTCGTGCTTTGTCTGCATAACCATTCCTGAATTCTTATATTTTTCCACTAATACTCTAACTGAGTTACCTTTTCTCTTTTTGGTTATTGTATCTTTATGGGGTATCGGCCATTATTCAACGCACTTACCAAATAATAAGTTACAAGAATTAAGCTTGGGGATTTTAATTGCTTTACCTTTTCTGTGCAGAAGTGTTGGTATAGTTTTGATCATAATGGGGTTATTATTTTACTATTGGAAGAATGGCTCAATACGGTGGTTAATGCTTGGAATTATAGTTTCAGTTTTACCATGGATATTTTGGATTCATGGAGCTATGGGAAATTTGAGCAATGATTCAGTAAATGGTTATTATACAGATTATGTAGGCTGGTGGTTGCATATTGCACCATCTTTTCTCGTTAAAATAATAGTAACAAACCTATTGCATGTGATAGCTGGTTTTATAAAGTTATCGGCCGATGGATTAATTGCGCTGCTATGGAA
>JARRPN010000638.1:1348-3778 GCA_037382875.1 Calditrichaceae bacterium
CATTGCTGTCATTTTTTATCTTTATCACATTAGGATCAATTCCATGGGTAGCCATGATTTTTCACAAAGACAATTCAAAACCATTAAAATGGTTTTTACTTTGCTATTTTGTACTTATTTGTATATGGCCTTGGTCACCTTATCGCTTTCTTATTCCAATTTTACCTTTTTTAATTGCATATTTCCTGAATGGAGCCTATGTTATTCTTAAAAACTATATTCATCCGAAGATTGTAAAATTGGCCATTATATCTATTGCAGCTATAGTAGTTGTTACAAATATATTGCTGCTGATAGAGCATATAGAGATTCGAAACAATACTAATTTTCCTTTAAGAACTTCCACCGCTTATGTAAAATGGGATTCTTATAAGGATCTTTTTAAATGGCTTAAAGTAAATACTGAGTCTGAGGAAATTATAGCTTATGGTTTAGATACAATGGCTTATCTTTATACTAATCGTTATGCAATTAGACCATTTTTTAGCCGACCAACATCTCTATTTTATGGCGATGATTACCCAGCAACCGGAACAATAAAAGACTTTGCTGCAATTCTAAATCAATACAGTCCGAAGTACTTTGTTGAAACTCCAATGCCAAGGTTTTCAGAAGAACAGCCTATAAGCTCATTAATAATAAATTTTTTAGACGAATGTCCAAATTGCTTAAATCTTATTTATACAGGGACAGATTCTCGTTTTAAAATTTATGAAGTAAACAATAATGAAATAGAATATTTATTATATTAAGTATATTAAAAAAATTAATATTTGAATATTTTTATTGATGACGTGAAATTGCTTTAGATATATTACTTGTAAAGTTCGCTCTATTTAAGCGAAGACCCCTATTAAATGGAACAATACCTTATAAACTCTTTTGGCTATGAAATATTAAATCACTTTTGGGAAGTAACTTAGTTATAATCATCAAATCAATGTGGCAATGGCGTCATAACCGTTTGTGTATCTGGACCGTGATGGGGATAAACATAGTTTCTTTTAAAAGTTTTGACTGCCGATATAACAGACACCTTTGCCAAATAACCAGTCGATTCGTTGTTGAAGCACGATCTAAGCTAGCAAAGCAATATTCGACTCTCTTTATTTAGATCATATTATCACAAATCTATGCATTGCTGATGCCACCTGTGGCGGCCAAGCAGTAGCAATCCTGGCTTGAGGTTGTGCGAAAAATTTGAACGTTGGAGCAGATAATTTAAAATATATCTGAACTCTATATCATGTTGTGGTGCTGAGCAGTGACAATGTCATTGTGAGTTCATATTCGGTTCTTTGAGGTATATCCGCTCAACAACATCTTGTTTTGCTTAATAATCCGGTGAGTGCGCTTATGGTTGACGCCAGGTATGAATAGTGCCTGTAGTTTTCGATTCAACAGAACCTGTATGCTGCATTATCCGTAGTTGACCACCGATTCACCTGTTTAATGATTATTGAACAAGACAATAGTCATCGACCATACGGCAGACACTGCGATGTTTGGTTACTTTATGGTTCAAACGGTCATACATGGTGGACCGAACGATTGAAAAGGCCTCAATGACCGCCTCTACAGCGATATTGCCTTCCATAAGCAATGGCAAACAAGATGACAGTTATTTCACTGCCAATGTCAGTGGTCCCTTTGAGAATCTCAACCACTATGATCTTTTTTCCCAAAAGCCGGTTGAGTTCACGAATGGTGCATCAGCCTCAACCAACGAAACATCTAGTTGAGTGGTATTTTGTATTTGCAAGCCACAAATGAGAAACTCAGGTAGGATTGCTCGAATTTTTGCACAATACGAATTTCCTCTACTACTGGCCATCGCCTTTGACGCTGGGTTTGATGTGATGACATTAAAACGCTGGGGCTGTTTAGATTCAGTTTCTCACATAGACTTACTTCTGGTGCTAATTAGTACGTAAAAGTATCCGATTCAAATGAGTGTTCCTGCAAGTTGTTAAGCGATTCGTAGGTTATCCATTACTTCGATTAACAATTATCTGAAAATCTCGATAATTATTTTTGGATCATCTCCAAATTAGTTGAAGAAAAGAAAGGGAAAGAGGCTTTGATATAAACAGAATGGACATCCGGTAACTCCACGGTTATAAAGTTGATCAGCGACGATAACTTTAAGCCAAGGAGGCCTGCGATGTCCGAGCTTACCATAGCATCTTATTTTCCCTTTCGTCGAATAAAAATTATCAATCAAAGCGTTGATGGGGACGCCACCAGGGCCTCAATTGAGATATGGCCGCATAAAGGCTTTAGACCGGTGTGCCACCAATGCGGGCATAAAGCTGACAGTGCCCATAGTTGGACCCAGCATCGGGTCCGGGATCTGAATTTGGCCACAGCTCAAGTTTGGCTCCATTGCCACTACCGCAAGCTGTTTTGCCCGATATGCCAGCGGATCAG
>JARRPN010000639.1:0-908 GCA_037382875.1 Calditrichaceae bacterium
CTTATACCTTGTGGTATGATGATAAGTCTATCTTTAGAAATTTGATAAGTGCTTTGAAAGAAGTTTTTTGTCGCTTCGTTGGTGATGATAACACCCGTAGCTGATTCAAGTGCCTCTTTTTCGATCGACCTGAATATCGGTTTGTCCGATCCTTTAAGTCCGCTGTTCTTAAACAATGGATCACCCACATCAAAAACAAGAAGGTTTTTGGTATCCCAATTCCGTGAGATCAAATAGCTTGAATAAGGTGAAACTGAAATGATGATCTTATCAAAGCGATATTCAAGATGCAATTGTTTTAGTATATCAGATAGCTTACCGGTTTCAAAAATAAAGGGATCTTTGAGGCGTTGAAAATAATTCCGGATCCTGTAACGTATTTTAACGGCCAGATTATCTACATCAGTTATCAGTCTTTTTGTGTTGAGCTTATCGAACAGTTGGATCACATGGTGCGAAATATTTTCGTGCTGCATTTCTGCCCCATTCCCAAAACCCAGGTCGAAATACAACAAATGGACTTTATATTTGTCATTCAGGTATTCCGTCAGGTTGGTAATCCTGATCGATCGGGGCGTATTCAACTGTTGCTGGGGATTGACGAATAGGAGACGTTTCACAAATATTCTCTTTATCGATCGCTTTAAAAAATTAGAGAAAAGATTTATTTGAATGGGACAAGCTACAAAACATTTTTAATCAATAGCCTAGAGCAGTTGCTGTCTCACCGCAAATACCAAGGATAATATTAAGATTATTCTGGCTGAAGAATTTTTGCGGGTCTTCTTTCATTCCTTTCGGTTGAAATTGAATATCGATCTGATCACGGATATCATTTACCTTGTTTATACCAAGCTGATCTGCAATATTTAACAAAGTGATTAGTTTATCGGAAGAAAAATCTTCGT
>JARRPN010000639.1:1009-2717 GCA_037382875.1 Calditrichaceae bacterium
TTGTTCGTGATATAGACTTCTGCAGCTTTGTTCCACCGATAGGCCAACGACTCAATATAATTCATTTTTGATTTTCCAAAATTTAGCCCTGTTAAGGCATTCCGCCAGCTTTCAGGTACAGTATTCAGATGCTTTTCTGATAACTCTTCTAAGTTTCCTTTCAGATTCAACCTGTTTAAAATACTGCGTATGTTGTCGTATGGATTTCGAATGATGAATACATATTTGGCATAAGGAAACAGATCATAAAGCTGGTAAAACATAAATGTAAGGTTCGGCTCCTTGAGTAATTGAACCTTGAATGGCCTGGGATATTTGTATACTATCTTTTTAAGTGTAATTTTTCCTGTGTAAATATCTCTTGCATTTTTCCTCCATAAAACCGGTGTGTCAATAGTTTTGGTCATTCCTCCGTAATATGCCAGTAAATGAGCTATAGCGGAAGTCCCGGATTTCTGGTTACCTAAAACAATCACTTCAGGATGAATTGATTCCCGGGATATTGTAATGCGATCATAAAGGTTTGACAAATCCCGCTTAAGTATGCGGCTTTTATTGTTGAAGCAGATCGCTGGAGATTTTAAGATAATTGACGATATAATAGGCCACAACGCCGGAAACTACACTTGTAATTAATGGAAGGTAATAATGTGACAGATATTCCACATATCCAACTGATATCAACTTTCGAAGCACCATATACCACCCCGGATAACTTAATATCACCCTGAATGCGGCCAATGAGGCTGCTAGAAAATACACACCCTGGATTGATGAAAAATAAACAACGATTGGATAAACTGCAAAAACAAATAGATTCCAATAAAATCCAATGTCAGTGCGGCCTCTTGCAATTATCAGCCCTCCCACTGGATTTCCAATCGAACGAAATGCATAATTGATACTTAGAAAACTAACTATTAAAGCTGCATCAATATACTTCTGGCCATAAAATAAACTCACAACATGGAAAGCCATGAAAGCCAGTAAACTGTAAACTGGAAAATTTACCAAAGCAACCAGGCTGATTATCTTCAGGTAAGTGTTCTTAATTATTCTTTGATTATCCTGTAATTTGGCCAGGAGGGGAGCGGTGATTTTAGTTAAGATGGGATTCAGGATCAGAATTGGTTTTTGGACAAGTTGTTTGGCAAGACTATAAAGACCAAGTATTTCGGTGCCCAGGATCTTACCAACGATCAGGATGTCTATTTCCCTGGAGAAGTAATTCAATACCTGGCTACCTGTCTGGTACAAGCCAATCCGCAGGAATGCCTTTGTTTCTTGGAAGCGGAACCGAAAATTTACAGGTAATTTCACTATGCCGATTACAAAAAACACCATACTGGCAAGGAATGAGGCAATTAATAATGACCAAACCAGGCTGTATACACCATAACCGGCATAGGCTAGCGCAATGCCAGTGAATACTGAGATCAAAGCTGAAAAAAATTTCAACAGTTGCGAGCAGTTTAAAATTAAGATGTTTTTGTTCAATGGTCCTGTAGAGCTTTCCAATAGAGGCAATGATTAAGTTTGTTGCCGTTAAAGGAATTAATATATTCAGTTCACTTTCATCGTAGAATTTTGCTATCCATGGTGAAATAACCAATATCAATAAAAACAGTAAAATAGAAAAAATGATGTTTAACCAAAACAAACTGTTATATTCATTTCTTGAGATCTCCTGTTTGTGAAGAACAGCAGT
>JARRPN010000640.1:0-1677 GCA_037382875.1 Calditrichaceae bacterium
CTGTAGCGATCGGTATGTGGCCTCGTGGTGAGGTAGGTGCGGGCGTACTGGTTTTTTCGCTGAGTTACGGTATCGGAGGACCAATTGTCACGATTGCTATGCTTAGCCTTGCACTCAATTTGTTAATGACAGGTTTCTTCATCTATATCGTTAAGCAACTTACGGGCTCATTACCTGTCTACAAGCAAACGAACGCATGACTTTTGGCCAAATTACTCGCTTAAAACGACTGGATCATCCTGTTGGCTAAACGCTCGTCTGGCGGGCACCAGCCGGACAGGCCATTGAGCAGGCGCTTTGGTTTGATTTCGAAAAGTGTATTATGAGTGGATCGGCAGGTTAGCTCACCCGTTTTATATATTAGTTGATAGTCCTTATTGGTTTTAAAATATCTTCCTCTATTTGTTCAGCTACTTTTTGTTTTGTAGGAAAATTTTGAGCGATATATGCTATCATTATGATTGAAGGAGATAATAAAAACCAATAATTACTGTTTGTATAAATTATTCCATCTTTAACACATAAAAATAAAATGACTATTCCATACAAAGCAACACCTTCGAGCATGACCATTCGGATAATCATTTGAATTCGATGAAAGATCAGCAGTCGTAGCACTGGTTGTGTAACTTTTTTATCCTGATACATATCATAGGGTGCGGAAAATCTCTCTTTTATTCTCTGTGGAGTGAATATAATTTTTAGTATTAAATTGAATATACTGTAAATAATCAGAGCAATGATAAGTAAGACTATTATAAGGATATTTATTGTACTTGTGTCGACATTCTGAGAGATGACAGTTGTATCATTTTGGAAATATGAAAATAATATAATAATTACAAACATGGTTACACCAATCACCATAGATAAACTGATAATCTGCGAAACTCGTAATTGTTCATTACTCATATTATTTTCTATCTCGGTTCTGCTTAAATTAAAAAATTCTTCCATTTCAACTTCCTTAATTGATGTATACAAACCAGTTAAAAACTTAAATAAAATAAGAATTGAAATAAGGTGAAACAATACGGTTACTATTTAGATTTAAAATAAACTGAGTGGATTAATATACCATATAAAAAACGTTATTAATTTGTAATTAAAAGTTTGTTAAAGTCTATATGATGCGATGATAGTTAATATAAAAGATTTCGTGAACGGTTTGAATATCGATCAGGAATGTTGATGAAAACGTTTAGTTTTACAATAAGTTATTTATTACCCGTATTCTATTTGGGTATTGTTTTCTTTTATTACCGGATTTTTACCGGTAAAATTAAAACACGTCTAAGTAAGACCACCCCATTTTTAATTGGATTATTAATTTTCCACCTAATTGAATTGGCAATCCGGACCTATGCCCTGAATACAATGCCATTATCCTCCATACATGATGCATTCTCGTTCTTAGCGTTATCGATCTTGTTAGTTTATATGATTATAGAATTAAGTCTGAATAATCGGGCTTCTGGGCTGTTTATTTTGTCCTTTGCATTTATACTGGAAGTCATATCGACTCTTTACCTGACCTGGGAAAAAGAAACAAATGAGCTGCTGACTAATCCCTATTTTGCCGTACATGCATCCATGTCGGTTATGGGTTATACGGCATTGTCATTATCTGCGATTTATGCCCTGATGTATATCATCCAGAATCGCAACTTAAAGAAA
>JARRPN010000640.1:1728-2638 GCA_037382875.1 Calditrichaceae bacterium
CGGCGTTATCATATCTGGAAAAAATGAGTATACGTTCCGTCGTGATCGGTATTATCCTGCTTGGCCTGGGTATTATGCATGGTCATTTTCAGGCGCACAGGGTATTGGGCACTTACTTTCCGATGGATCCTAAAGTCCTTTTATCGGATGCCATTTGGCTCTTTTATTTCTTCGGATACATATTATCGAGAATAATGAAATGGCGCGGCCGCTGGATGGCCAATTTATCGTTAAGTGGATTTTTAGTATTACTGATGGTTGGCGTGCTGGTAATGTTTTTAATGGAGTCCTTTCACAGGTTTTTTTAAATGACAGATTATATCCCGCTAGGATATTTCGGTATATCACATAAAACCGCATCGGTTGAAATAAGGGATCAGGTTGCCCTGAGTCCGGATGAGCAGCGATCGGCTCTGAATGAATGGATTAAATCATTCGAGGTTGAAGGCGTTCTTATTCTCTCCACCTGCAACCGTACCGAGGTTTATATCAGCGGGGAAGACTATGCTCTTGCTCTGCCCAAAATCCGCCAATGGCTGGATGATTATAAAAATTGCACCTACTTTACAAATGAACAATTCACACAATCTAAAAACGGTTATGCCGCAGTGGATCACTTTTTTAATGTAATTTCAGGGATGGATAGCCAGATTCTGGGTGAACCGCAAATAACTGGTCAAATAAAAGAAGCCTATAATCTCGCGCATGATATTCGGGCTACAGATACCCAAATCAATAAAATGTATGATCACGGTATGCATGCGCAAAAATTAGTGCGCACCAATACATTTTTATCTGAGGGTGCAGTTTCAGTAAGCTTTGCCGGTGTGGAGCTGGCACGCAAGATATTCAACAGTTTTGATGATAAAACCGTCTTGTTAATCGGTGCCGGGGAAACGGCTGAACTGGC
>JARRPN010000641.1:0-1145 GCA_037382875.1 Calditrichaceae bacterium
ATTCGTAATTTATAATTGTTTGTCATAAACCCTATATTTTTTCACCTGGTTAAAGCGCAGTTGTTTAAGAGCATTATTCATTAGATGATTATCTTCCAATACATAATTTGCTTCAACATAGACATTTTTTGAAGCCAGTGCTTCATTCAATTTCTGGAATAATAATATTGAGATTCCCTTTTTCTGATATTCACGATAGATACCCATTGCCCAAATTCTGTATCGTCTGATTTTCTTTATTCCAAACAGGAGTCTAAATATTCCTGTGGGTAGCAACCGCCCGTTCAGATCTTTAATTAGACAATTAATATCCGGAATTGCCAGCAGATAACCAATTGGTCTGCCTTTATTTTCAGCAATAAGTACTGCTTCAGGATGAATGACCGGTTTTAAATCCTTGATGATGTCTTCAACCTCATCATCACCTATGGGATAAAAACCCCAGTTTGTACTCAATGATTCATTAGTAATACGCACGATCGATTCAACGTCATATTTCAAATTCTTCATATTAATTGATCGGACATGTACATCATATCGTTTTTCTATATGTTTATTAAATGTGATAAACCGGTCGGGTATAACATAGCCTTTAGATACATCACAATTATAAACCAGCAAATCTTTTGATTTTTTAAATCCATGTATTCTTAAGTGATTGTTATAATATGAATGATTATATGATGATAGAACAACCGGAGACAGATCGAATCCATCTATGATCCAGCCGAAATCCTGTGTGACAAAATTCAGGGACCGCGCATAAATTCCATGCCATTTTGCTTAAGCCAATCCTCTGCAGCATTAAGCAATAAAGTAGCCGCCTTATAGCTATTGATACATTCATAGTGGCCGAAAAAACCAATTTTATCATGCCAGTGTTTATTAGCAACGTGATTTACAAATACAGCGATACGACCAATGATTTCACCGTTGTTTTCCAGAAGAAACAGTTGATAATCACAATGTTGAAGCATTTTGTTATTTTTGGGATTAAATATTTTTTTCTGTTCCATGCGTAGAGGTGGAATCCAGACCTTATGATCCGCATAAAGCTGATAAGGCAGTTTTATAAATTTACGTAGATCGGATATTTTATTTACCGGAATAACTTTGATAGCTTAGTCCTTAATTATTTTAAATCT
>JARRPN010000642.1:0-2072 GCA_037382875.1 Calditrichaceae bacterium
GTCCCGGTTTATAATACTTTTTCGTCAGGTAAAATGGTTTACTTTCTCCTTCAATAATATTTAAACCAAAGAAGGTTTGCTGTACGAGTGGAATCTTGAAAATCAGGCTGCTATTATATCGGAATACAACATGCCTAGTTTGGATGATATTGGCAAGATGCTCTTCATCTCCAGTATACCAAATTGGGATTACATTGTAGACTGGTATCTCGATTTAGCTAAGTCTAAAACAAGAGTCAGTTTTGAGATTAAGGAAACGGTGGATAATCTATTGTCTCAAAATCCACATGTCACTGAAATTAATAAAATTGAAATGATCTACAACTTTATTACACAAAATATAGTTTATAGCAGTGTATCTTTTCGTCAATCTGCATTCATCCCTCAAAAAGCAAGGGATGTACTTGTAAAGAGAATAGGTGATTGTAAAGATGTTGCGACATTGTGTATTGCAATGCTAAAATATGCTGGCATTTCTGCTCATTATGTTTTAGTAAATACATTTGATGAAGGACTAAATAAAAATATTTTACCAGCCATTGATTTTAATCATGCAATTGTAATGGCCGAATCTAAATCAGGTCCGATATATATGGATCTTACGGCTCAGAATTATCCTGTATTTACATTACCATTTAATGATGAAGATGCCTTTGCTTTAAATATTATTGAAGGAGAAAGTAAACCATTTTACCTGACGAAAAAGTATTATAAACCGGGACTTACAAAAAGAATATCTTCTGTTAAACTGGGAAATGATAATTCGGCAATAATAAACCGTGAAAATTATAGATGGGGTAGCCCAGCAGCATCACTTAGAAATACGTATCGATTTAAAAGTAATGAAGATCAGATTAGAGAATTATCGGAAACACTGTCTGAAGAATTCCCAAATCTTCAAATAAACTATTACAACATAAAAGATATTGATACGATTAGCTATAATATTGAATATTCCTATGAATTCAGTGTTCCTTTCTATTTAGTTGATGCGAGTGATATGAAACTTTTAAAATTACCCTGGAGTGATAATTTAGAATCACGACGCTCACTTTCTACTGAAACTAGAAATTTTGATTATAAATATAGAACCAGATCAGATACTCTTTGGGAGGAAATGGTGATTTATCTGCTAATAATGAAATATGCAGATGGTATTATAAATGCCAATCGCAGATATATTAATAAAATGAATATTATTCCACCGGAAAAATATTTGGAATTTAAAGAATTTTATAATAAAGCTGTACGTGCCGATGCTAATCAAATTTTATTGCGAAAGAGTATGTAAATTCAGGTATATAAACAGTGTAATAAAATTAGGTTGATTTTGGTCATTGGAAAATTTTACTATTTAAATTGATTTTAATTTATATCAGAATATTATGCTCTTATATAAATCTTTAATCAAGGTTCAATACGTGAAATTGAGTCGTTGTGAATGATGCAACTGCCTTTAAAAATTTTCCTGAAAATTTTACGATATGAAATTGGTATTAGAGGTCTTGTCCTATTACTTATAGCTTCAGGGATCATTGGTGTTGGAAAGGATCCTGAAAATTATTTTGCCACTTCTTTACTACCCGGAATTTTCTTGATAGGTTTTCTTTTTGAATTTAGGAGAGGCAATAAGAATTTTTTCAATCAATTTTTATATTTACCAAATTCAATTTATTGGGTAAAAATTTTTTCAATTACATGGGCTCTATTATATTTTATTTACAATTTTCTGTTTTATATTCTGGCTCATAAAGAATTATCATCCAATATATTGATTGCATCATATCATATTTTTATCATTTGTTATTTAGTATCATCCTATCTTCTGTTAAGATATTCATATATTCTCGTAATGGCAGTCGCCTGTGTTTTAATTATAAGTTTTGGCGATTGGCGAATAGCATTAGCAATTAATACACTCATTCTGTTATTTTCATTCTATCCATTTAGGGTGCAGAATATAAAATTATTTAATACCATTTCGGACCCACTTAAAACGGATGTATCTTCAAACAGAATGCAGGAATATTCTATCAATAAATCTAATTATGTTATAAAATTCTTATATATTA
>JARRPN010000643.1:0-1117 GCA_037382875.1 Calditrichaceae bacterium
CTGAATAATTTAAAACATGTCTATTTTTCCAATCCTGCGGCTGTCATAACCAGTGATACTATGTACGATTTTAAGGTATCCGATCTTTTAATCAGTGATACATCATCTATATTATATGAATACCTGATTACAGGGAATCCAATCATTGTTATTCAAAATCAATATAAAGATCTCCATACTATGCCGGATGATCTGAATATAATGAAGCATGTCTCAATGTTTACTGGAAGTGAATCGATTTTAGATATGGTCAATAGGGACCTTTCCAAAACGACTTCAAGGGATACGTATAATACTTTATTAAATAATTGTTTTTATTTTAACGATGGCAATTCGGTTGACAGAGCTAAAAAATTTATTGAATCGATACAATGGCTATGAAAAACTTACAAAAAGTATCAAAGGCTGTAATAATTGCAGCTGGAACCGGATCCAGAATTGTTGAAAATACTAATGGTATGCCTAAAACCCTTTTACCTTTTCATAAAAAAACTATTTTATCAACCATATTAAATCGTTTTAAAAATTCCGGGATAAATGATTTTATAATCGTTGTAGGCTACAATTCTGAACTTATTAAACAATATTTAATAGATAATAATTATTTGGGATTAAATATCTCTTTTGTAATGAATGACGAATGGCGGCGTGGAAATGGCATATCTGTTCTTCGATCAGAAGAAGCCACAAAGGGTGAAAGTTTTATATTATCAATGTCGGATCATATCGTTTCCGAGAGCGCCATTAAAAGACTGATTTCATCTGAAAATAATTCTAATTTACTGTTGGTTGATCAAAAAATTAATGAGATCTTTGATATTGATGATGCTACAAAAGTAGAACTAACCGATGATCGAATAATTAATATCGGAAAAGAAATACCTGTTTATAATGGCATTGACTGTGGTGTTTTCCGATTAAAAAATAATTTTTATGATGCTATGCGCCAGCAGCTGAAAAAGGGTAAAGAATCCATTAGTGCTGCTATTGAAGTTTTAATAAAAAAGCAGGATATGTACGCCGTATTTACAAAAGAAGAAGATTACTGGCTGGATGTTGATACACCCGAAGCTTATAAACATGGGCTGGAAAATTTGGCAAATGAGTAATCAATAAT
>JARRPN010000644.1:0-1600 GCA_037382875.1 Calditrichaceae bacterium
TCAAAAAAGGAATTTTTACATGTTCCGATTCACACAGGTTAATATTTGATTGAATTTTCATACGCTTTCTGCAATCCTTAAAGATCTGTAGTGTGAGTTTATTTTCAACAAGTCTCTTGTTTTTTAAGGAATGGGATATCATCCAGTATGTTCTGAACAGAAATGCTATAAAAATAATCATTCCTAATAGCCATACGAAAACCACGATGTGCATAATATTCAATGCATTGTCCGGTTCCGCAGTATTCTGAATTGTTTCCATAGATTCTATTGATTGATTCAAAATTACATTTTCATCGATCGTTGGATATTCTTCTGCATTATGTATAGCAAATGTATTTCTATCTATACTGGTATCCATGATAGAATTGATGTCCAGAAAATTATAGTTAGTCGTAACATCAAACGGGATTAGCAAACGAATAATGAGAATAAACCATAGAGTATAATGCCACTGAGGCTGTAACCTAAACCCAAAAATTGATTTTAGAAGAATAATAAATAAAATTATTACAGAAGATTTTAATGATAATTCCAATATTGTTAAGACAAGGGGAACCAGCAAATCTAATATGTGATTTATCATGCTTCCCCCTTGCTTTCCTTATCCAGTATATTTTTTAATTCCTCTATATCTTTACTGGATAATTCGTTTTCTTCCAAAAACGCAACCATCATTGGCTTAAGCGCACCGTTATAAACACGTTTTAGGAAAGAGTTTCTTTCATTCTGTCTGCATTCCTCTTCCGAGTACAAAGGATGATATTCATAAATACGGCCTTTTTTTGTAAAGTCGAGTACTTCTTTATTTACAAGACGGTTAAGCAGAGTTTTAATAGTTTTAGGATTCCATTCCACTGAACCTTTTAATTGGTCAATGACTTGTTTAGCAGTCTGCGGGCTTTTCTTCCATAGCACTTTCATTATGCGCCATTCAGCTTCTGAGATTTTTGGTATATCTTTGATGATGGCCTCCTTTATCGTTTACAACTGTAATCGATCATAGATTACATTTGTAATCTATGATTTTTTATTGTTCGGATCGAGCTCGAGAGATTTTTTATAATTCTTGATAGCCAGTTCTTTGTCACCGTTTATCATATAGGCCTCACCCAGACTGTCATAAGTATTAGCTGATTCGGGATAGGCCAATACATTCAATTTAAATAACTCAATGGCATCTGCTATTTTACCACCCTGCATATATTGATACCCCAGTACATTCATTCGAGTTTCACTAAACGGCAGCCAGGATTTATCCTGTTTCCATTTTTTATTAAATAATTCAACAGCTGCCGAGACGCCTTCATTATCTAACATCTGGAAAAATTCTGTACTGTTCAAAAAACTTATAATCTGCTTATTGAATTCTTTCGATTGTTCATAAGGAACCAAATGGCCTGCATTTTTGATTATTACTTTTTGAGCATTTGGAATGCTGGATTCAATGACACCCGCATGAACAAATACATCAGGTATATCATATTCTCCAATAACAATCAATGCAGGAATTTTAATTTCATTTAAAAAATTAATAGCTTTTTTCTCAGGTATAGTTTGTAGACGATTTTTCGTAAAATCAATATTTTGAGGAAAGTTC
>JARRPN010000645.1:0-1025 GCA_037382875.1 Calditrichaceae bacterium
GAATTACCTGATTATTTAATTGTGCATCGTCAAATTAAGGATGAATTTGACGATGCACCGGCCGCACCAATATTATCCGCATCGATAAAAGGATAGTTTTTAATTACATAATCAGTACCCAGTTTAATATCATCATAAGGTGCGCCACCCCAGTCTTTGGAAACAGCATCGGTAAAATCCTGACCATAGCCCGTGCTGCCGTGAAAATTAACCATATAAACTACATAGCCTGGTGCAGCAAACATCTGGTAATTCCAGCGATAATGGAAATCATCTTCCCATGAACCCTGCGGTCCGCCATGGATAAGCTGAATGGTTGGGTATTTTTTATCCGGATCGAAAAACGGCGGTTTGATCAGAAATCCCTGTACTTTATCGCCTTTAGCCCCGGTGTAGTCGAAAGATTCCAACGAGGGTAATTCCAACTGAGCTAACAACTCTGTATTAATTTGGGACAGTTGTTTTAGAGATTTGTCTTCTAAACTGAATTTAAAAATCTCATAGGGCATGGAGGCGGTTTGTTTTTTGAATATCAATTCATTTTTATTAAGGAATTGCAATCCGCTTAAATTTTGGCCCTTCAATACCGGGACAATCTTTTTATCTTTCAATCCCACTTTATAAATACTTGCTGTGCCTCTCTCCGATACTGTAAAGTATATTTCTTTTCCATTGGGATGCCACACGATAGAATTTACTGACAAATCAAAATCTTGGGTAAGATCCCCAAATGTTTTTTTCTTCCGATCATAAAGCATCAGACGGTATTTATCTGCTTCAAATCCGGGACGTAACATAGATTTAAAAGCAATATATTTGCCGTCTGGGGAATAATTCGGATTATTATCGTTACCTTTATTTTCTGTCAACCGTGTGATATTGCCGTTGGCAAGATTATTAATAAATAGGTCATTATTGGTACTGGCTGCCACGATTTCATCCATATTGCGTACAAAACATACTTCTTTACCATCCGGTGAAAACGTATAATCATTTGAGCTACCCAGGCTGACCGGCGGCGCATC
>JARRPN010000646.1:0-1526 GCA_037382875.1 Calditrichaceae bacterium
TAGACAGCCTCTTTTTTTCTATCGATTCGTTCAGTTATAATTTTAAATATAAATAATGCCAAAGCTGCTGCAATACCTATCGCAGCAAAATAGTACCAAATGTAATGCGCATGGCTATAATAAGCTGCTTTTTCCATATCGGATATGCCAACTGGAAGTGTATTTGGATCAGGGCAATATTTACTTAATAACACACCGGAAATTATACCACCTGCAAGATATGAAATAAAGGAATGCAAGTGACTAAATCCCAGATAAGTTCCTTCCTCACCTTTTGGCGCCTGAAATGAAAAGTATTCCAGAAATCTTGGCGAAATAAAACATTCTGCCAAACCTTGTAAACTGATGCCTATAATCATCATAATCGTCAATGGATGAAAAATAATGCTTCCGAGGAAACCAATTTCTGCACCGGTAATTTTTTCCAGCCATGGTCCTAATGACATAGAAAAAGCTGAAAACGGCATAATTAACATGCCTACAAACATGGAAGTTACGGCACGTGTTTTTCTCATCATCTGAGTTACACCAACAACAAATACCACCACAATAAAAGGATTCACATTGGCCAGCCAGGAAGGATTGGCGGATTCTCCCACCATACGTAGAACATATTTAGGCATAGAAGCATATAATTGACTCTGTATCAACCAGAAACCACTGATGATTAATGTCAATGCCATCAAACGGCCATTACCCAATATTTTCCAAAGAGCCAAAAATACTTCTTTAAGCGATTTTCTTTCTTCTTTTGATTCAATTTCCTTGAAAAAGAACAGAGCAAAAATTAATGCAACCACACACATTGCTGCGGAACTTACCGCTAAAAGCACCGATATTTACTATCCAGTAAAATAAAGAAAATGCACGGGCACGATTGACCTCATCAGAGACTTTTGCTACCGTACCGGTAATCAAAGGTTTAATAAATGAAGCACCAACCATTAATACAATCAGAAAAAATATGACCGCAATTTTTGAAAGAAAAATACCAAGAAAAAAATACCCTACCGCTAAAAGACCGAATGCCAGTATCAAACCATTTTTAAAGCCAATGCGGTCTGAAATAGCGCCTGAGAATGGCGGTAAAAAGTAAACAAATGCTGCAAATGTACCGGCAATAGTATTACCCCAAATATCACTGAATCCCACAAGGTCGGTTAAGTAGACCGTTAATAATATAAAAAATCCATAATAAGCCGCACGCTCGCATAGTTCCATTACATTGGCCAACCAGAAATCTTTTGGAAATTTCCAGCTCAGTTCGGATATAGACATAAATGTGATTCCTTTGGATTAATTTTACATGAATAAAATAGAGTAAGATTAGGATTAGGATTAAATTTTAATAATCTAATGATCATAATAATTTATATATAAAATTTAAAGAAATAAATATAGTTGTTTTGCAATTATTATCCAAGCAGGATTAAGATCATACTTATATTTCTTTTTTTATATAGTCCTAGTTATATATTTTTTGAAAGTTCATTCTGAATGCATAGATTACCTTAAACCTGTTTTGA